>JAJXYG010000038.1 GCA_021780705.1 Bacteroidota bacterium | reverse complement strand
CGGTAAAGGACCAGGGTGGGATCGGTATAGGTTCTGCCCATATCCCCAAAGAGTTTGGTCCATACGTCTTCGGTATCTGCCAGCACGACCCGGACAAATGCCGCCTCCCGGTCATCGGCAGCCTTCCGGGAATCCGTCATTTCCTTTTGGTAGACAGGGGGTTGTTGCTGCAGGTCCTGCTGTAACTGGTTGACGTCCCCTCCGGAAAGGAAAAAGCGGACGACTATGAAAATAAGTCCGATAACCCCTCCCCCGATGGCCACATGGCCTCCGGTAATCCCCCTGCGGTCATCCACATTGTCACTTTCTCTTCTTCCCTGCCATTGCATCATTCATATTTTTAAAGGTGGATAAACGGGTCGCGGGCCTGTTTTCACGAAAGAATTCCCCGCCCGGAATCATTCCCAAGTCTAAATATAGAAAATTTAAGGGTAACCTCTCACCGGAACCCCCTGGCGGGCCCGAGAAATCCAACTAATAAATTTGTCAAAAAATACTAAATAAATTAGTGTGCATAAGTTTAAAACTATATATTTGTAGACCGAATAACTTTACAAAATCACAAATTTTCAAATTTTATTTTATGGCTCAGACAGAAAAGAATACAGACAAGAATTCAGAAAAACTGAAGGCGCTCCGGCTCACGATAGACAAGATTGACAAGGATTTTGGCAAGGGGAGCGTCATGATGATGAATGAACGCTCTCAGGAGCCACAGGCAGTGATTTCCACCGGTTCCATCGGTCTGGATGTGGCCCTGGGAATCGGGGGCCTTCCCAAAGGAAGGGTAATTGAAATTTATGGCCCTGAATCTTCAGGGAAGACTACCCTGGCGATCCATGTGATTGCCGAGGCGCAGAAAAAAGGCGGGATGTGCGCAATCATTGATGCGGAGCATGCCTTCGACAGCGCCTATGCCCGTCGGCTGGGCGTGGATGTGGACAATTTGCTGATCAGCCAGCCTGATTACGGGGAGCAGGGGCTGGAAATTGCCGACCGGCTGATTCTCTCCGGGGCCCTGGATGTGGTGGTGATAGATTCCGTGGCAGCCCTGGTACCCAAAAGCGAACTGGAAGGGGAAATGGGTGACAGCAAAATGGGAGTACAGGCCAGGCTCATGAGCCAGGCACTGAGGAAACTGACTGCCACCATCAGCAAGACCAATTGCTGCTGTATTTTCATCAACCAGCTCAGGGAAAAGATCGGGGTGATGTTTGGCAATCCCGAAACCACCACCGGCGGGAATGCACTGAAATTCTATTCCTCCGTAAGGCTCGATATCCGGCGGATCGCCCAGATCAAGGATGGCGATGAATCCATTGGCAACCGGGTGAAGGTAAAAGTGGTGAAGAATAAAGTAGCCCCGCCGTTCCGTCTGGCAGAATTTGACATCATATTCGGAAGCGGAATTTCCAAGACCGGTGAGATCATCGATATGGGGGTTGAGCTCGGAATCGTACAGAAAAGCGGAAGCTGGTTCAGTTATGATTCCACCAAACTGGGTCAGGGCCGCGATGCAGTAAAACAGCTGCTGGTGGATAATCCGGAACTTTCCGCAGAACTGGAAGGAAAGATCAGGGCTAAAATCGCAGAAATGAGCACCATTTAAACATATTTGATCAATTTTGAAAGCCATCTTCTTCGGGGGGTGGCTTTTTCGTTTAGGGGAACTGCCAATGGGAACTTTTTCTGCCCGGGCAACCCTTTGGATAAGAAATGCATTTATAAGGTAAAGAAACCTCCAACCTGCCAATTGTGATATGGATAATTTGACACTGATCAGGGAAGCCAAAAAAGGATCTGCTGCCGCGCAGAAATGTCTTTTTGATGCATGGGCAGACCGGATGTTCGTGGTTTGCTGCCGCTATGTCAAATCCCGGGAAGATGCGGAAGAATTAATGCTGGATGGATTTTATAAATTTTTCAGATCCATCGACCACTTCACCTACCAGGGTGACGGAGCCCTTCACGGATACCTGAAGCAACTGATGGTCCGGGAATGTCTGATGTTCTTAAGAAAAAGGAATGTGTGCCAGATGGTGACCGAGGATTCGGTGGAAGACCTCCCGCTGCCTGAGGAGAGCCTGGCCAGGTTGTCGGCAGATGAGATTTTCAAACTGATCGTGCAATTGCCGATCGGGTACCGCACGGTGTTTAACCTGTATGTACTGGATGGGATGACTCACCGCGAAATTGCGGATTCACTCGCAATCAGCGAAGGCACCTCCAAATCGCAGTTGAGTAAGGCCAAGCAGTTGTTACAAAAAATGCTCACGCAAAACGAAATTACCTATGTCAGAAAAAGCAACCAGTGAGACTACCGGCTGGACCCAGTTGCTGGATCAATTGGGCCATACTCCGGATGGTGCCCTGCAAAAGGATGCGGCCTGGGAAAAACTTCATGGTCGCCTGAAATCAAAAAAGCAAAGAACCCCCCTTATAGGGTACCGGGCGGCAGCGGCAGTGGCCTTGCTTTTCGGCCTCACCCTTCTTTTCACCCGAAGGCAGGAGCCATCCCGGTCGGACACCGTCCGCACCGTGGAAAAGAAGTTGCCTGCATCAGGTCTCACGAACCCGGAAGTAAAAGGTTCAGAAAATAGCTCCACCTACCCAAAGGAACAAAAATCCGGGACCCCCTCCCGTCAGAGGACAGCCCTGCATGCGTCAAAGCCTGCAACACTTTCAGAAAATATTCACGAGAGTGTACCCCTTCCCTCACTGAAGGGAACCGGCCTGGTAGCACAGGTAAGGCCGCTGGTGGTC
>JAJXYG010000309.1 GCA_021780705.1 Bacteroidota bacterium | reverse complement strand
ACTGAAATAAAAACTATCATGATGAAAAAGATCTTAGCATTCGGCACCTTGCTTCTGGTTTTGGCCTCCTGCGGCAGCAATAGCAGCAGCGACAATTCAGCTGCACCCGCCACGGATTCTACCGCCACTACATCCACTACGGACATCACCCAGAACCCGGATTATCAGAAGGGACTGGCCCTGGTTTCAAAGAATAATTGCCTGACATGTCATAAGATTGATGAAAAGCTGGTAGGACCTGCCTACCGGGATGTGGCTAAAAAATATGCGGGTAATGACACTGCAGTAGCCTACCTGGCCAAGAAGGTGATCACCGGGGGTAAAGGAGTATGGGGACAGGTTCCTATGACCCCGCATCCCGATCTCAGCATGGCTGATGCAGAAACTATGGTGAGATACATCCTGCTTCTCAAAAATCAATAATCAGGATTTAATTTATTGCCACATTATAGCAAAACCCGGATTCTCCGGGTTTTTTGCATTCTCCCCCTCGCAAAAGGCCTGAAAACCCCAATGCCATCCTTTGAAAAATAGCCTTAATTTTAAATCCGGACACCCCATTCCCTCAAATTGAAATTACAGGATACACCCGGTTTTGTTCACGTCACCCAATGGCTTTCTGAAAGGCAGATGACCCCGTTTGCCTTTCAGGTCAGGGCATGGGAACAACTAGCAGACCACCGTTCAGGTCTGGTAAATGCCCCTACCGGCTGCGGGAAAACTTATTCGGTATTTCTGGGGGCCCTCATAAACTTCATCAATACCCACCCAGGGGATTTTCATTTAAAATCCAATAATGGTTTGCAACTTTGTTGGATCACCCCGCTCAGGGCGCTGGCATCCGATATTGCACGGGCCATGGAGGAAGCCATCAATGGACTGGGGCTGTCATGGAAAGTGGGGGTGCGCAATGGAGATACGCCCACTTCAGTGAGGCAGAAGCAGAAATTGCAAATGCCGGAAATCCTGATCATCACCCCGGAGAGCCTGCATCTGCTGCTGGCTCAAAAAGGCCATGCGGGTCTTTTTTCTTCCCTTAAAATAATTGCAGTAGATGAATGGCATGAACTTCTAGGCACCAAAAGAGGGGTCCAGGTAGAACTGGCCCTTTCCCGGCTCGTAAATCTGGAAAGTCCCCCACCCTGTATTTGGGGCATTTCTGCTACTATCGGCAATCTGGAAGAGGCAAGGGAAGTACTGCTGTCACCCCTGGCGGGTTTAGGCGGCCAGCATGGCAAACCCAGAGGAGAAACCATTACTGCCAAAATCCGCAAGCCCATCCGGGTTGAATCGATTTTTCCGGACGAGATTGAAAAGTTTCCCTGGGCTGGGCACCTGGGGATCCGGCTGATCGGAAAGGTCATTCCCATCATCCTTAAAAGCAAGACTACCCTGATATTCATCAATACCCGGGGGATGAGTGAATACTGGTACCAGGCCTTGCTGGACAGCTGCCCCGACCTGGCAGGCCAGATCGCCCTTCATCATGGAAGTATCGATCAGGATTTACGGGTTTGGGTAGAATCCATGCTTCATACCGGAAAACTGAAAGCGGTAGTCTGCACCTCAAGTCTTGACCTTGGAGTTGATTTTCGTCCGGTCGAAACAGTGATCCAGGTGGGGTCTCCCAAGGGGGTAGCTCGCTTCCTGCAACGAGCCGGCAGAAGCGGCCATCAGCCGGATGCCGTCAGCAAAATCTATTTTTTACCAACCCATTCTCTTGAACTTATGGAGGCGGCTGCGCTTAAGGATGCCATTAAAATCAATCTCATCGAAGACCGCAAGCCGATGGTACTCTGTTTTGATGTGTTGCTCCAGTATATGGGCACCCTGGCCCTTTCGGAAGGATTTGATCCTCCCACCCTACTGCAGGAGATCCGCAGTACCCACTGTTATTCCGAGATCGGTACCGAAGAATGGGATCAGCTCCTTCATTTCGCCACCTCGGGAGGTGTGGCCCTGCAGCAATATGATGATTTTAAAAAGATTCAACCTTCAGGTAATACACTCAGGATCCTGGATCGCAGGATGGCCATGCGACACAGAATGCATATCGGCACCATTGTCAGTGATCCGATGATGAAAGTGCGCTTCATGTCTGGTGGCTTTGTAGGGGTGATTGAAGAATATTTTATAGCCCGACTAAAACCGGGAGACACCTTTACCCTGGCGGGCAGGGTTCTTGAATTTGTGGCGGTAAAGGAAATGACAGCCCTGGTCAGAAAGTCACAGTCCAAAAAATCGATCATTCCCAGTTGGCAGGGCGGCAGAATGCCACTCTCCGCCAACCTGGGCCGGATGCTGAGAAGCAAGTTTGATGAAGCGGGCTCCGGAATTCAGAAAGACAAGGAGGTTAGGAAACTCCAGCCCTTGTTTGCACTGCAACAAACCCTTTCGCGGATTCCCGGCCGGGAGGAACTCCTTATTGAACATATCGAAACTGAAGATGGGTTTCATGTTTTTGTCTATCCCTTTGAAGGAAGGCTGGTTCACGAAGCAATGGCCGCACTCCTTGCTTACCGGATCAGCAGGATACTCCCCATTACCTTTTCCTTCGCCATGAATGATTACGGATTTGAACTGTTAAGCGACCAACCCATTCCCCTTGACGATACCAATGCCTACGAGTTATTTTCACCTGAAAACCTGCTGGAGGACATTCAGTGCAGCCTGAACCAGGTAGAAATGGCGCGCAGGAAATTCCGGGACATCTCTGTAATTGGAGGATTGATCTTCCAGGGATTTCCGGGAGATTATAAGAAGGCAAGACACCTCCAG
>JAJXYG010000244.1 GCA_021780705.1 Bacteroidota bacterium | reverse complement strand
CATCAAGGGACTCAGCGAGGAAGGGATTGATTACAAAGGATTTATTTTCTTTGGATTGATCCGGGTAGAGGACGAGCCCTATGTCATTGAATACAATTGCCGGATGGGCGACCCTGAAACCGAAGTGGTCATGCTGCGCCTCAAAAACGACCTGGTCAGCCTGCTGGTAGCTGCGGAAAAGCAGACACTGTCTGAAGAGAAGGTGTCCATTGATGCGCAGGCGGCTTCCACCGTCGTGGCCGTAAGCGAAGGATATCCCGGGCCCTACCAGAAGGGATTCGCTATCGAATTTGCCTACCTGGAAGACCCTGAAGCGGTCAAAACCATGGAACCGGAAGGCGGGGTGATGGTATTTCATGCGGGCACAAAACTAAAAGGAGATACGGTGGTTACTAACGGAGGAAGGGTACTCGCGGTTTCTGCGAAAGCTGACCAGTTGGCCGAAGCAGTGGAATTGTCGCTTGATACCCTGGCCAAAATCCATTTCCAGGGAAAATATTACCGCACTGATATTGGGTATGAATTTATTTCCTGACGTAAGGGATGAATTAGCAAACCTTCCATTTTACTCATTTACAGGGATTTATGTGCTGAAATTTCCGGCAGATCGTTGAGGGATCCGGCAAGGAAATCACGCAGTTTTTCCACCGGTAGTACCCGGTACCCAGAAGCAGCACTCTAGAACGATTTAATCTTTTTATCAGGAAGAAAAGACCCCGGTCTTTCAGGGTCAGTTTGGGTTTTAAAAAAGTAAATACGGCTGTATCAAATAAATCGGTAAGTCCCTCGTTTCATCCATAACCGGTGTGTAGAAAATTATGATAAAACCTGCAAAACCCGCGGGTTTTGCCATTGTTATTTCAAATTATTTCCTACAACTTTGCATCCAACTATAATTTTTCAATATCTGGTAAAACATGGGTCTTTTAAATTTTTTTACTCAGGAAATCGCGATCGATCTGGGCACTGCCAACACCCTAATCATTCATAATGATGTGGTGGTGGTCAATGAGCCTTCTATAGTTGCCCTGGATCGAAACAATCCCAAAAACATACTGGCGGTGGGCAAGAAAGCCCTCATGATGCATGAAAAAACCCATGAAAGCATCCGGACGGTCCGTCCCCTTAAGGACGGGGTGATTGCGGATTTTAATGCGGCCGAGCTGATGATACGGGAAATGATCAAAAAGATCTATCCCAAAAAACCCCTCTTTCCTCCAAGCTGGAGGATGATGATTTGCATTCCCAGCAGCATTACCGAAGTGGAGAAACGTGCAGTAAGAGACAGCGCCGAGCAGGCGGGGGCCAAGGAGGTATACCTGATCCACGAACCGATGGCAGCTGCCCTGGGGATAGGAATTGATGTAGAGGAGCCGGTGGGCAATATGATTATTGATATAGGGGGAGGTACTACCGGGATCACGGTGATTGCACTTGCAGGAATCGTCTGCGACCAGTCTATCCGGATTGCCGGGGATGAATTCACTGCGGACATCATGGAAGCCCTTCGGAGATATCATAGTCTCCTGATCGGGGAGCGCACGGCTGAGCAGATCAAGATACAGATTGGGGCGGCCATGAAAGATATCGACAATCCCCCGGAAGACATGCCGGTAAACGGTCGGGACCTGGTCACCGGTATCCCCAAGCAGATCATGGTCAGCTATCAGGAAATAGCGGAAGCATTGGACAAGTCCATTTTCAAAATAGAGGAAGGGATCCTCAAAGCCCTGGAAACCACCCCGCCGGAACTGGCTTCGGATATCTACCGCAGGGGGCTGTATATCACGGGAGGCGGGGCCCTGTTAAGAGGATTAGACAAGAGACTGGCTGCAAAAATCAAATTGCCTGTACATGTGGCCGACGACCCCCTGAAAAGTGTGGTAAGAGGTACCGGGTTGGCACTCAAGCATTATGACCGGTATCCCTTTGTCATGAGGTAATTGCGGATATCCCGGCCAGGAGGAAATCCCACCTGATTCATTTTTTCCTGATGGAATGTAATTTCAAATCCAACATAAATTCCCGGAGACGGGATCGGTAAGGCAATCCCCCATGCGCAATATTCTTCTTTTCATACGCATTTATTTCAATTTCCTGTTCTTCCTATGCCTGATGGGGATTTCCCTTTTTATGGTTTTCAGTTATAACCGCTACCAGCATACCGCCTATTCGGCCGTCGCAGGGGAGGTGGCCGGCAGGATCAGCAATCAGTTCAGTACGGTGGAATCCTATTTCGAACTGAAAAGAACCAATGATTCCCTGATGAAGGTCAATGCCCGGCTTTATAACCAGCTTAAAAATGATTTTGAACTGCCTGATACAGTCAGCAATTCAAGGGTGGACTCCGTAAGAATGGATACTTCGATCCTGGCCCGGAAGTACCTCTATCTTCCCGCACGGGTGGTAGGCAATTCCGTGAGTCTAGAAAATAATTACCTGGAATTACACCGGGGGCTTCAACAGGGGGTGGAAAAGGATCTTGCCGTGACCGATATTTTCAATAATGTGGTGGGGTCCATTGTGGATGTCAGCAATAATTATTCAGTAGTAATGAGCCTGCTGCACCGCCAAAGCAATGTGAGTGCCAAACTGAAGCGCAATGGGGTCACCGGCAGTATCATTTGGGACGGAGTTGATCCCAATTTTGTGATTTTAAAGGACATCCCTGCCGATATCAAGGTATTTCCCGGAGATACGGTGGTTACCAGCGGCTTCTCGGACAAGTTCCCCTATGGGCTGCTCATCGGCACGGTCTGGAAGGTCGATCATGAGAAAAACGGACAGGTGGCCTCCATGAAGGTGAAGACCGCCGCCAATTTTTATAACCTTCAGTATGTATATATCATAAAGAATCTCCAGAAACAGGAGCCTTCGCAACTGTTAAATCGCTTCCAGAAGACCAATGAGTAGCCTGGTTAAAAATATCATCCGTTTCTGCCTGTTCCTGCTGGTGCAGGTTTTTGTGCTTAACCAGATTCCCCCGTTGCACCACCTGGTGGTGCCCTACCTGTATTACCTGTTCCTGCTCTGGTTGCCCTTCAAGATGGGCAGGCGCACCCAGATGATACTGGGATTTGTCCTGGGATTCTGCCTGGATGCATTTACCAAATCCTACGGGATGCATACTGCCGCATGTGTGCTGATTGCCTACCTGAGGCCTTTTTTGATCAATTTGCTGATCTCCCAGGAAGGCGCTGAAAGTAATTATAACGAACCCTCGATCACTTCTATGGGCTTTACCCCCTATATGACCTATGTGTCCATCCTGACCCTGATCCATCATGCCTTCCTGTTTTTCCTGGAGGCCCTGGAGTCAGGGGGATTTTTCTATTTCCTGATCAAGACCGTGCTTTCCGCCGCGGTAAGCCTGCTGCTGGTAATCATCACTGAATTATTATTCTCGCGAAGGCAAAGATTTAAAACGAATACGGCCTAGACATCTTATTTTTGTACCCATTGGAATTCATCCGGATTCCGCATTTAAAATCCAGATTACTCTTTGCCCGCTTTTAACCAATCCCGAAAAAATTTAATTAAGGCCCTTTTCATCCTGATGGCTGCGGTGATTATTGTGCGCCTGATGAACCTGCAGTTATTCAGCAACAAATATTCCATCCTGGCTGATGAACAGGGTAAATTTCGCAAAGTGATTTACCCGGACCGCGGGATCCTGTATGACCGAAACGGGAAGGTGATTTTGCGCAACCGGATCATCTACGACCTGATGGTTACCCCCAGTAAAATTCACGGGATGAACCTGGACACCGCAGCACTCTGCAGGATTTTGGGAATCGACCTGCCGGAATTCAAAAAACGAATACTTACCGCCATTATCCGCAATCGCTCCTACCGGGCGTCTGTATTTGAACCCTTGCTCTCCGAGGAGAAGATCGCCAAGATCAATGAGAGTATGTACAAATTTGTGCCTGCCTTTTATTTGCAGGAGCGTCCGGTCAGGGACTATCCCTATGATGCGGCCGGCAATATCCTGGGTTACCTGTCTGAAGTGGACTCTTCCTTTCTCAAAAGGCACCAGGGGGAGGGATACCAGATGGGAGACTATGCCGGAAAAACCGGGCTGGAAAGGAGTTATGAGCGGGTGCTGATGGGGCAGCGGGGTATTCAGTACTGGAAGCGGGACAACAAGAACCGGCTTACCGAAAAATTTGACAATGGGAAATACGATACTGCTGCCGTTCCGGGCAGCAACCTTTACCTGGCCCTGGACATAAACCTGCAGCGGCTGGGGGAACACCTCATGGAAAATAAGATCGGTGCCATTGTCGCCATTGATCCCAAAACCGGCGGAATCCTGGCCATGGTCAGCAGCCCCACTTATGATCCCAAGATGCTCAGCGAACCGGAAGGCGGCCGCCTATTTCTGGATCCCAGGCTGCCCATGCTCAACCGGACCGTCCATGCCTTCTATTCTCCCGGGTCCACCTTCAAGACTCTTCAGGCCCTGATCGGTTTGCAGGAAGGGGTCATTACGACTTCTACCCGGTTTTTGTGCACCGGGGCCTTTTATGGTTGCGGAAAGCCCATGGGGTGCCTGGATCCCGGAAATTTTAACCTGAAAGAAGCTATTGCAGTGTCCTGCAATACTTATTTCGCCAATGTCATGCAAAGGGTTATCGACAATCCCAAATATGAAACGGCGGATTCCAGCCTGATGGTTTGGGACCGCTTTATGTATGGGTTTGGACTGGGCCATAAATTGGGAGTGGACATTCCTACCGAAATAGGCGGCCTGATCCCTACCCCCAGAACCTATGACCGGATTTACGGAAAGGGGCACTGGAATTTCTGCAGTTTTAAGTCTGTCAGCATCGGCCAGGGTGAAGTCAATGTCACCCCGCTGCAGGTAGCCAACGAAATGGCCTATCTGGCCAACAAGGGCTGGTACATTACTCCCCACCTGGTGGACTCCATTCAGGGTGGGGACAAGTATGGACTGCTGGATTCCTTTAAAACCAGACATCATCCTCTGTCCATTCCAGATACCCTCTTTGAGGCAGTGCATGACGGGATGCAGGATGTGATGGAAACCGGTACCGGTGCCGCGGCCAAGGTTCCCGGAATTACCGTGTGCGGTAAAACCGGTACGGTAGAAAACTATTACCGGGGGGTCAAGCAGAAGTCACATGCCTTCTTTGCCGCTTTTGCTCCCAGGGAAGATCCCAAGATTGCCATTGCAGTGATTTGTGAAAATGCAGGATTTGGTGCCAACAGTTCCGCACCCATTGCCAGTTTGATGATAGAACAATACCTGAGAGATTCCATAACGGAACCTGACCGGAAGGCCCTGATAGAAAAATTGGCTGCGCTCAACCTGATGCCCGCCCGGATTGACGAGGCCTTGCGGCAGCGGGATTCCATCCTCAGGGCCAGGACACGGGAAAAGGATTCCTCCTTTGCCAATGAACGCAGGTATCTTAAAATCCTGACCGATACCATCGGTATTGATGAACAGGACGATTCCACAACCCTGCAAAAGGTCCGGTCCATGGAAGATGGGGAAGACAGCCCTAAACCCAAACCGGCAACCGGGGCACCGAAGGCTCCTGCCGGGAATATTCACCATAAGGCAGCGGCCACCCTTCCGGAAAGACCCAGAATCAAAACCTCCACCCCATCCACCAAATAAAATACCAACCGGCCATGCAGAATGAGGCAGTAATATCAAAGGGGATTGACTGGCTGACAGTCTGGCTCTATTTCATTCTGGTAACCGTTGGGATCCTGTGCATCTTTTCAGTGGAATATCATCCCCAGGATGATGTCCTGAAAAGCCTTTTGGGGCTGAAGAAAAACTATTCCCGCCAATTGCTGTTTTTGGGGATTTCACTGGTGGTAGCCGTGCTGATCCTGCTTACCGACAGTAAATTCTTTACGGCTACTTCCAATCTGAGTTATGTCCTGGGAATCATCCTGATGATGGCCACTTTTGTAGTGGGAAAGGACATTAACGGCTCACGGTCATGGATACCTCTTGGATTTTTTAATTTGCAGCCTGTAGAAACCTGCAAGATTTTTACGGCGCTCGCCTTGTCCAAATACCTGTCGAGACCGGATACCGAATTTGAAAAACCCCGATCCCAGCTTATTGCCGCCGCGATCGCGCTGACTCCTGCTGCCTTTTCGATTCTGCAGAATGAAACCGGGCTTGCACTGGTGTATTTCGCTTTCCTTATCCCGATGTACCGGGAGGGGCTTCCGCCGATCTACCTGATCATCGGATTTTCTTTTGCCATACTGGTAGTGGCTACCATCCTGGTGGAGAAAAATACGCTGGCGTTGATTCTGACAGGTATTGCCGCATCCTCAATCTATTTCCTGAGAAAGTATATCAGTAAGGACAAGGGTATCCTGGTCCTGATCCTTGCGGTTTGGGGGTGTGTGTCAGTATCCAGCGCTTTGCCGTACCCTACATTTTTGAGCATGTGCTCCATCCTTACCAGGTAGAACGCATCATGAATACCTTCGGGGCGGACTATGTGCCCAACCCCAGGGCGGATACTTCCAGCCCGGAGGAGCAAAAGGAAAGTCTGCGAAACCGGGAAAGGAAGAAGGCCCGGGAAAACTATAATGTGAAGCAATCCAAAATTGCCATTGGGTCCGGGGGATTTCTGGGAAAGGGTTTTTTAAAGGGTACGCAGACCCAGGGCGATTTTGTGCCGGAACAGCATACGGATTTCATTTTTACGGCCGTGGGGGAAAATTTTGGATTTCTCGGGAGCGCCCTGATCATTTTGCTGTATCTGCTATTTATGCTGCGTATTGTGTTTCTGGCGGAGCGACAGCGAAGTACTTTCAGCAGGGTGTATGCCTATAGTGTGGCGGCAATTCTTTTCTTTCATGTCACAATCAACATATGTATGACGGTCGGACTGGCGCCGGTCATCGGGATTACGCTTCCGTTAATGAGTTACGGAGGATCCTCCCTGTTGACATTCACCGTCCTGATTTTTATTTTGGTGCGATTGGATGCAGACCGACAAATGGTATTACGGTAAGGCAAACACGAAAATAAATTTCAATTCGCCCGGCCACTTAAATTATTACGCATGAAAATTATTCCCCTTAGTGAAGGTTCCTTTACGGTGGATCAGACTAAAAAATTCATTCCCTTTCAGTTAGGAAAGGATGACCTGCAACAAAGAAACCGGGGCAGTTTGCTGGTGGAAATCCAGCCTTTTTGTGTCATTACCCGGGAAGACGTCATTGTGCTGGATACGGGTCTGGGGTTCACTAATTCCCGCGGGATTATGCAGATCCATGAAAACCTGGCCAGCCAGGGTATTTCTCCCGCAGAGGTAACCCTGGTATTGCTTTCCCACCTTCACCGGGATCATGCAGGAGGCATTGCCCTGGAAGGAAAGCAGGACCTGAGTTTTCCCAATGCCCGGTATTACATTCACCGAAAAGAGTGGGAATATGCTTTTGAGAAAGGAGCACCCTCTTATTATACTCACGACTTTTCCCTGCTCGAACATAGTGATCAACTTGAGTTCACCCAGGGTGATGAAGGCAGGATCAATGAGAATATCACCTATATCCTCACCGGTGGACACTGTCCCTTTCACCAGGCATTTATGATCGAGCAGGATGGAGAAAAAATATTCTTCGGAGGCGATGTGGCTCCCCAGCTGATGCAACTGAAGAATCGTTTCAAAGCCAAGTATGACCAGGATGGTAACCGTGCTATGGAATTAAGAATGGAGTGGAAAACCAAAGGGGAAAAAGAACACTGGACGTTTCTTTTCTACCACGACATCAAGCAACCCTTTTTCAAATTTTAAGGAAAAATTAAATAAAGGCCTGCCCTAAAAAGGGCCGGCCGTTGCTAACCTATGAAAAACACCTAGTTACAAAAATAGGAGAAATTTTAGTTTCTCCAATTATGATTTTTAATTTATATATAAATATTTTTTAATTTATCTGCGGTAGTTCCGCTGCATGTTTTGCCTGTCGCGGTTTTGCAGCCTCTTAATTAATATTTCCCGGAAGTCTCTTTCGGCGTTAAATAGGCGATTTGTCTTGTCCGGACCGAGCACTCTTTGGAATGAGGGCTCATATTTTTTGCGGATGTTTAGCAGTTTTTCCTCATTTTCCAGGGCGGGGCCATTTCGGTAATCGAGTTGCAAATTTCGAATTTCGGTCTGGTACTGATCATAAATGGGCCAGAACTGTTGGGCTTCCTGCGGGGTGAGCTGGAGTCTCTGGGTAATGAAGGCAATCTTCAATGCCTGTATCTTCTCACCGTTCTGAGCTTGGGTCTTGGCAAATGGGACAATAAGAATGACAAATAACAGTAGTAAATATTTCTTCATATTACGGCGTCGAATTTTTAACCTGTTCATTTTTTATTTTCTGTAGATAATCATTCAGGGTATTGGTGTCATTCAGATAATCGGTCTGGCTCGGAAGGCCGCTTTCATCGCTATTGCTCATCAGCATTTCATTGTCCATTATATTGCCATTCTTCTCCAGGTATTTGATAATCTCTGCATCACTGAGCTGGGCAATGCCCGCATTGAGATCCTGGGCATCTTTATATTTAAGAGATTCCTTTACATATTCGGGAAACCGGGACTCGGTCTGGGCCGTATTGGTATCGGGTTCCGCGGTATTTTGGTCCCTTAGGTACTGAAGGGAAAAGAAGGTAATAATCCCGGTAACGGAGGCAGCTACCGCATACCGGATCCAGGTGCTGCGGCTGCGCATGGGGATGACCTTTGCCTTCGGGGGATCCACCACCGCATCCAGAATCTGGCCTGGCAGCCGGTTGAAATATCCCTGCGGTACCTCAAAGACATTCAGGTCTCTGAGTCCTGAGAGCGCCGGGGCGATTTCCTGCAATTCACCGGCAGCGGTGGCCCCTGCGCCGGATATAAGGCGGGTCTCCTCCAAAAGATGTCCGCTTAACTGCTCAAAATAACCCTCGGGGACTTTAAAGACATTTACAGCCCGCAACTTTAAAAGGATTTCCGGCAACTCCGGATCATTACCGGTGGCATTCCCAGAGTCACCGGCTCTTTTGATTTTGTCCAGGACCTGGTCACCCAGCTGGTCAAAATACCCTTCAGGTACTTTAAAAACAGGGACCTTCCTTAGAGACTCCAGGACCGGAAATTCGGAATCCCGAAGACCCTCTTCCATTTCCTGGGCCCGGATCCTGGATAGAATGGACTCGCTGAGATGGTCAAAATACCCTTCCGGAACCTGCTGGCCGGCAACCTTGCCCTCCAGCGGGGTCTGCTGAGGGTATTCATACTTCACCCGCCCGGCAATCCCTTCTGCCAGCTTGTCAAAATAGCCGTCAGGAACTGTCCACAGGTTGACCTTCTCCATGGATGCAATCAATGGACTGATCGACCTCAATTCATTCAATATTTCCTCCGGATTCCTCATCACTAATATGCGACTAATTTAGGGGTTCTAGGTTTAATTATTGAGGATGAATTCTTCAATTTTTTTGGCTGCATGATGATAACTGGCCTTGAGGGCACCTTCACTGGTATCCAGGATACGGCTCATCTCCTCATAGGGCATTTCATCATAATACCTCAGGTTGAAGACAATCCGCTGTTTTTCCGGCAGGTGCTGAATGCCCAGCTGAAGCTTCCATTCCAGCTTATTGGCGTCAAAGTGGGCATCGCTTTTCAGCTTGTTGGAGAGCCCGTTTTCTACATCGCTGAGGGAGATGGAAGCCTTTTTCTTTTGTTTTTCAAGGAAGGTCAGGGACTCATTGGTGGCTATTCGGTAAAGCCAGGTATACAGCTGGCTGTCTTCCCGAAAATTATCCAGCCCCTTCCATACCTTGATAAACATATTTTGCAGTACGTCATTGGTATCTTCATGATCGACCAGTATCCTCCTGATATGCCAGTAAAGTTTTTCCTGGTATTTTTTAATAAGGTCTGTGAAGGCCCTTTCTTTGGTCGCAGGGTCTTTAAAGCGCAGCAGGAGTTCCTGGTCATCCGGTTGGAGTGGGGTCATACTTTAGTTTTTCTGCTAACAAAAATAGAAAAACCAAGGGTAGGATGGTAGTCAGGACAGGAGGTTTATCCACTCCGGCCCTATATTAACTTTTCTTTCGGTTAAAGATGAGTCTGCCCAGTTCCGCCATCCCGGCCTTCAGGAATACCCATTTGGGAAGGGTATTGAGCAGGCGCAATTCCTGCCAGAGGGAGGTCTGGTTGTCTAAAAACCGGAAAATCCGGCTGGCGGGATTTCTTTGAAACAGGCGGGTAAATATCTGCCTTCCCTCCATTTTGTCCCGTGAGAGGATATGCAGCAGGGTGCTGTCATAGAAATGGAACCGGTCCGGCTTTCTTTTTTCCCGGTCAGGGATCTTGCCCTGCAGCAGGGTGTGTATGATATGGTCTGACTGCCGCTGGATGAATTGAAAGGTATATCCGGTGGAGGCCTTGGTTTGTCCGCCGGCGGTTCCGATATAATAGATTCCATCCTTATAGGGAGGAAACTGGTGGTTGGTCATGGGGATGACCCCGAACTCGGATTCGATCACCTGGTAGGCGATACCGCCGAACCTGCTATTCATCAGGTCGCGCAGTCCCTGTTCATACCGGGTCTCATCGAGCAGTGACTCACTGAATACGGTATACTCTACCAGGGCCCGGGTGGGGGAAAGGGGCAGCCAATAGGCAAAGGTGGCACCGTGCTGTTGGGACAGGTCAAAATCCATCAGGGTTGCCGTGCTGGCATCAAAAACCGGGTCCCGGGTCTGCACCACCCATCCTTTGAAATGCTGCAACAGGTGATATTCTCCCGGTTTGCGGGTATAGGGGAACGGAATGGAACTGAAGATCAGGGGTTGGCCTTCCCACTCCAGGGGTTCGCCGTCCAGTAACAGGGAGGAAGGGGATGAGGCGGTTCCCTGGCGCAGGGATACCTCCCCATAGCGTATGTCAATATGGGCGGAAGCCCGGATGGAGTCAAAGCAATCCTGGTAAAAATCAATGCCCCGGATCATTTTATAGCAATAATTGCCGGGGTTCAGTTTCAGGACAGATGGGTCGGCGGTTCGAAAGTGGAGTGCATCCCATTTTTTGTAGACGATATCTTCAAAGAAACCGTCCCCTTCCTCCCAGAAACACCAGGTCCGGTCGTTGTGGATTTTTGGTTCCCGGTCAATCAGCAGGATTTTTTTATCCCTGAAGGCCTCATGGGCCCTCATGCGCATCAGCAGGCTGAGCGAAGCGCAGCCTGTACCCAGAAATATATAATCATATTGGCGAAGTCTCATGAAGCATTCCTTGTACTTGGTT
>JAJXYG010000129.1 GCA_021780705.1 Bacteroidota bacterium | reverse complement strand
ATCCTGAAGATTTCCGGGCCCTCCATCATGCCCCTAAAATAGACTCGGAGACTTGCCGCATAAAGTGGGAAGCCCCCGCAGCAGCAATCAACAATCTGATTCGGGGGCTGGCCCCCTATCCCGGAGCCTTCACCGTATTAGGTGAAAAAAAGGTCAAGATATTTCGGGCCAAGGCAGAAATAGAGGTCCATACCCATCCGGCAGGTTCGGTACTTACCGATCACAAGACCTACCTCAAATTTGCGTGCAGTGATGGCTATATCAGCCTCCTTGACCTGCAGATGGAGGGAAAAAAACCCATGGTGGTTGGCGATTTCCTCCGAGGCTGGAGAAATTAATCCGACTTACTTAATGTAATTGACCGAGCAGTCAAAAACTCCTTCCCCGACCCCCAGGGCCGATGCCGCTGAATTGCTGATGATTACGGACAGCCCGTCATTTTGCCTGATATCAGGTATGGCGTCCAGCACCTTGGCATATATACTCTTCTGGCTGGAGGTGGCGGTCACTTTGATATAGGTCCCCGGAGCAGCATCATTACTGAAGGCATAGTATTTTCCATCCTGCCATCCGCTGGTGGATTTGAAAGTGCCTCCCTTTCCAAACCCGGTCAGGGGCAGCCTGGAAGCAGACTGGTCGTCAAAGGACTTCAGGAAGAATCCTCCGGAGCCACTAGCGGTCACACCGGATGAAGAAGCCGGGTTACTGTTAGGAATCATCGCCGGACTGGAATTTGCCGGGGGATTTGTCTGCTGAGGGGCTGCTGCCATTGCCTGGGTCGGGTTGGTTTCTGCCGGCTGACTCTCAGGCTGTGAGGGTGGTTCCTTACTTTCGACCTCCTTTTTTTCAGGCGCCTTTACGGGCGGAAGCCTTTCATGACTTTGATCCGTATTGGGAACAGGAGGTGGGGGATTCTGTGGGGCATCCTCATTGACAGGTTCTACTGATGTGGCTTCACCGGCAAGGGGGCTCTGGATCCTGCTTACCTTGAGATACCCTATGATCAGGTCGCTGCCGACGGATAATTCGTCAGAATGCAGATGATTCCAGCTGCGAAGAATTTCAAGGGGGACCTTGTTGTATCGGATGCTGACCCGGTACAGCCCTTCATGAGGTTGTACGGAATGGTATAAGGGCACCAAAACCTGGCCCTCGGATTTCTCCCCGCTCTGGGTAAAATTATAAGGAGTCAGTGGAATCTTCACGGCTTGTCCGATCATCAGCCCACCTGAAAATTGCAGGTTATTATAGGAAGCCAATTGTTTGGCAGAGATATTATACATCCTGCCAATGCTGTAGAAATTTTCTCTGGGAGTGACAGTATGAATTAAGTAGAGATTCGGTTCGCTTCCTTCTACGATCAACCGGTTTCTCTGCCCGTAGGAAAGGGAGACCGAAAGGCAAAAGACAATAAGGAGAGTAAGCCACTTTCGCATAAAAAAAGGTTTTGCTGATATTAGAAAAGAGGGTTCCCACCAATCATACTTCCTCATACCCATAGGTACAAAGATGGGATAAAAATTTTTATTATCAGGGGGTACCATTGGACGGTTTGCGTTAAAATTTATAGGTGAAGGTAAAATCAACCATCCTTCCAGCCTTTGGGGCATCTATACGGGGTCACAGACGTTGTTGCCAGCGGGAAGTCATTTCATTTTTCCAGGACAGAAAATCCCCGCTTTTGATATGTTCCCGCGCCTGGGTTACCACATGCAGGTAAAAAGCAAGATTTTGGACACTGGCAATTTCAAGTCCCAGTATTTCTCCACTCTTCATGAGGTGCCGGACATAGGCTTTGCTATAATAATGGCTCCATTCACAGGGAATACCTTCATCAATTGGGGAAAAATCCTTCTCCCATTTCTTATTATCTATATTGATTACTCCATTGCTGGTAAACAGCATGGCATTGCGGCCATTGCGGGTGGGCATCACACAATCAAACATGTCTATCCCCAGTGCAATACACTCCAGGATATTCCATGGGGTCCCCACCCCCATAAGGTACCTGGGTTTATCCTTTGGCAGGTGGACGGTACACAGTCCGCAAATTTCATACATGGTTTCGGTAGGTTCTCCCACGCTCAGTCCCCCGATCGCATTACCCGTGGCATTTTTGGAGGCAATGTACTCGCAGGAAATCTTTCTGAGATCGGGATGCACCCCTCCCTGGACAATGGGAAAAAGGTTTTGGGTATACCCGTACCGGTCCGGGGTCTGATGAAAGTGATTCCAACAGCGGTCTAACCACCGGTGAGTGAGTTCCATGGAATTTTTGGCATAATCGTAAGGACTTCCGCCCGGGGGACACTCATCAAAAGCCATCACAATATCCGCTCCAATAGACCGCTGGATGTCCATGACGACCTCAGGGGTAAACAGATGCCTGCTTCCGTCAATATGACTCTGGAAAAGGGCGCCTTCTTCACTCAATTTTCTCGTTCCGCTTAAGGAAAATACCTGGTAGCCCCCGCTGTCGCTGAGAATGGGGCGATTCCAATGCATAAAACGGTGTAGTCCCCCGGCGGCTTCCAGGACCTCAAGGCCCGGGCGAAGATATAGATGGTAGGTATTGCCCAGAATAATCCGGGCCTGGACATCCTGAAGCAACTGCTGCTGGCTCACCGCCTTCACACTTCCCACCGTACCTACCGGCATGAAAATCGGGGTTTCAATGGAACCGTGGTCGGTCACCAGCATCCCGGTCCTGGCCCGGGTACTGGTGCAATTCACGCCCAATTCAAAAGTAAGAGCCGCCATAGTTTGAATTTCTTGGTTCGGTGTTTAAGACG
>JAJXYG010000190.1 GCA_021780705.1 Bacteroidota bacterium | reverse complement strand
CCCGGTTGATTATGGTGGGTTTGTCGGCTCCCTTCATCTGGTGACTGTATTCCCGGATCCTGTCAAATACAATTACCGTATCATTCATCGAGAACCCTATCACCGTCAGTATCGCCGCAATAAAGTGCTGGTCAATTTCCAGCGGGAAGGGTACAATGCTATAAAAGAAGGAAAATACCGAAAGGGCTACAAATACGTCATGCAGCAGGGCCACAATGGTACCCACCGAATAACGCCAGTCCCTGAATCGCATGAAAATATAAAATATGATCGCAATCAGGGCAAAAATCGTCGCCTTGATGGCCCCATTTCTCAATTCTCTGGATATGACCGGCTGGACCACCTGGGAACTCTGAATGTCATTTTTCACAAATTGAGCCAGGGTCAAATTCGCAGGCAGTACCGGCTTCAATCCTTCAAAAAGATGGGCCTGCACGGTAGAATCCGCATTGTCCACCCCTTCCAGGTAGGCGGTGGTGATATTCAAGTGGCGATTGTCTCCCACTGTTTTGATCACCGGGTAATCCCCGCCCAGGGCGTTTTTGAGGCTATTTCCTACCGCTTCATTGGATACATCCCTGTCAAACTGCACGGTATAGCTCCTACCCCCCTTAAATTCTACTCCGTATTGAAACCCATGAAAGAATGATCCCACACCCATAATGAGTACGATGATGGAAATTCCATAGGCATATTTGCGGTATTCAATGAACTTAAAGTTTGCGTGTTTGAATATCTTTCTGGAAAAGGTCGTGAAATACTGGAAGTGACGCTGTTTGTTCATCCACACATCGGTTACCAGACGAGACAGCAGGATTCCGCAGAATAAGGACAGGGAAATACCCAGCATCTGGGTAGTGGCAAAACCAAGAACCGGACCCAGACCAAAATAGAAGAGTATTGCCGCAGTCAAAAATACCGTGACGTGGGCATCAATTACCGGGGCATAGGACCTGCGGTATCCATCATTGACTGCAACCGGATAACTCTTGCCTCGGGTCAGTTCTTCCTTGATCCTTTCAAAAATAATTACGTTGGTATCTACCGCCATACCGATGGTCAATACCAGACCCGCGATACCCGCGGCAGTGAGGGTAGCCCCCAGGGCACTCAGAATTCCAATTGTAAACAGCAAATTGAGTATCAGGGCGATGTTGGCAATCCATCCTGCTGTGTTATAATACAGCAGCATCAACACAAATATGATGACAAAGGACAAAATAAAGGCGATGGCTCCTCCCCTAACGGCATCTGCGCCCAGGGTAGGTCCAACCACATACTGCTGCACAATATGGGCCGGGGCATCAATTTTACCAATCTTAAGAATACTGGCCAGATCCTGGGCCTCCTGAACGGAAAAATTACCGCTGATTTCAGAATTTCCTCCCTCAATGGGGCCATTCACGTTAGGGGCGCTATACACGATGTCATCCAGTACAATGGCGATAGGTTTGTTGACATTATCGGTCGTCATTCTGGCCCAAATCCGGGTGCCGATCGGAGTCATCTGCATTTCGATGGCAGGCCGTCCTCTTTCATCATAATCCGCCTTGGCGTCTTCCACCCCGTCACCTTCCAGTTTGGCCTTGTCGGTACCAGGAAGGGTCTTGATCGCATAAAGTTCCATATAGCGAACCCCTGTCTTCGGATCCTTTTGTTCCAGACCATACAGGAATTTAATATTGGGTGGGAAGTTATTTCTTACGACATCGAGGTTCAAATAGGCATTGGCTTTCGCCGTGTCTTTTTCTTCCACATTGGCGATCGCAGGATAATACTGCTGTTTTCCATCTTGGCCCTGGGTCGGCCCGATAAAATGGATCACATTGGCAAGTGGATGCTGGTTGACCTGGGAATCGGAAGTATCCAGCTTGTTTCTGGATGAATCAAGGGCTATCTTGGCAGAATCGGACTTAACCCCATTTAGATATTCTTCCAGGGCCTTATCGGCATTGGTGATGGAATTATTGAGCTCTCCGATATTGTACACTTCCCAGAACTGCAGGTGGGCAGAGGCCTGGAGTAATTTTCTTACCCGGACCGGATCCTGCTCCCCGGCAAGCTCCACTGTAATGATGTCTTTGTTTGCATCCAAATTGATATAAGGCTGGGCTACCCCGAACTGGTCAATCCTTTTCAACAGGATTTTGTAGGTCTGGTTGATGGCCCCTTTGGCAATGGTGCTGAGTTTATCCAGTACCTGCTGGTCATTGTCAGTAATCTTGATATCCTTTCCGGCTCCCGCGAACAAAGAAGCGAGGTTTACTCCGGGGTTCTGTTTCTTAAATACCTGTCCGAACAGACTGATATAATCCAGGTCACTTTTAAGTTTTTCGGCATTGGTTTCATCGAGCGCTTTGATCAGCACCGGATCTTTTGGATTGTTGCTCACGGATTTGATTACCCCCTGAAGTTCCACATTCATGGTGACACTCATCCCTCCCTGAAGGTCAAGACCGAGGTTCAGTTCATTTTCTTTGCACTTGAGGTAAGAAGTACCCAACACAGGGTAAATCTTCACATCCCGGCTGCTGTCCAGCAGTTGCTGAAATTTTGCATTGACCAGGATGGTCCTGGCATCTCCCTTTTCATTGGGGTTGGCCATGGTCACCTCAGTTTCGGCTTTCAGCTTCATTTTGCTTTCATAGCTGTTCACCACCCAGGTAAAAGAAAGCTGGTAAATGGAAATGAGAATCAGTGTAATGGCAAAAAACCACACCAAGCCTTTCAGTTTCATATCTTTTTTTTTAGAAGTCCGCAAAGATAAGGTTTTGCACTTAAAACCCTTCAGG
>JAJXYG010000243.1 GCA_021780705.1 Bacteroidota bacterium | reverse complement strand
CCTTCTTTCTTTTGGGTTCTACCGTGATCGTGGTGGCCACCCCGTGATACACAGTACTTAAATTGACCAGATTGCCTCCAAAGGCCTCCCCGATGGCCTGCTGCCCCAGGCATACACCCAAAATAGATTTGGTGGAAGCATATTCCTTGATCAGGGGGAGCAGGAGCCCGGATTCCACCGGAATCCCGGGGCCGGGGGAAAGAATGATCTTGTCATATTCCTTAACCTTTTCCAGAGGAATCTTGTCATTTCTGAATACATCCACCTTACCATGGATGATTTTTTCCACTACATGGACCAGGTTGTAGGTAAATGAATCGTAATTGTCAAATATCAAAATCTTCATAGCTTAAATATTTTCTGCCTGGATCATGGCCTGTTTTAATGCATTGAGTTTGTTGTTCACTTCTTGCAGTTCGCTTTCCGGTTGGGAGGCGGCTACAATGCCGGCTCCGGCACGGTACACCAGGGTATTTTGTTTACTGAGAAAAGTCCGGATCATGATGGCATGGTTCACACTTCCGTTTCCTCCAATAAAGCCAATGCATCCCCCATAATACCCCCGGGGATCCCCTTCATACCCATCAATTAGTTCCATGGCCTTGTATTTGGGTGCCCCGCTCAGGGTACCGGCAGGGAATGTAGTTCCCAAAAGGTCAAACGGGTTGGCCCCTTTTTCAACCTTGCCTTTCACTTCGCTCACCAGATGAATCACATGGGAAAAATATTGGACCTCGCAAAAATGAGATACAGCCACTTCATGGCAGAGCCGGCTCAGGTCATTGCGGGCCAGGTCCACCAGCATGACATGTTCGGCATTTTCCTTTTTGTCACGAGTCAATTCTTCGGCGAGTTTTTCATCGATCGCATCATTTCCTGTCCTCTTGAATGTGCCTGCGATGGGATGGACAATGGCATATCCATTTTGCACGATCAGCTGACTTTCCGGGCTGCTGCCGAACAGCCGGTAATCCCCGTAGTCAAAATAGAACAGGTAGGGACTTGGATTGATGTTGCGAAGGGCCCGGTACACATTGAATTCATCTCCTGAAAAGCGGTGGGTGAACCTGCGACTTAACACTACCTGAAATACATCACCCCGTGCACAACTGGCGATCCCTTTTTCCACCATTTCGATATAATCGGAGTCACTGAGCGGGGAATGCTCCTGGCCTTCCACTGTGAAGGGATACACCGGTACATCTTTGCTCTTGATCAGACTTTCCACCACTTCCATTTCACTTTCAATTCCGGGAATCTGGTTTTCGCACAGATACAGTTCATCTTTGAAATGATTGATGACAATCACGTATTGGTATAGCCGGTAGCGAACCAGGGGAATTTCAGGGATTTTCCCCTCTCTTTTTTCCGCGAAGGAAATGTCCTCAAAAAACTGCACAGCATCGAAGGTGGTATACCCAAAAAGTCCCTGCGCCTTGTTTACGGGCAATTCCGCCTTATCATCAAATGAAAACAGCCGGGTAAATTTCCAGAGTTCCTCGGTCACCCGGGTAGTGTGGGTGATCGGGATCTTCTGGGCATCCTGCAAGGGAAGTTTAAATTCAATTTCCCGGTAATTGCTTATTTCCATACCTGCAATGGCGTTGATGCCGATAATGGAAAAGCTGTTTTCCCCTACGTGGAAATCGGTGCTTTCCAAAAGGATGGTATCCCTGAACCGGTCCCGAAGCCTCAGGTAGATGCCTACCGGAGTATAGATATCGGCAAGCAGCTTTTTGAATTGTGTCTTAAGTGTTATCTGTTTCATGATAAAAAAAATCCCGGCAAAGTGCCGGGACATATAATTGATTTAAGATACAAATAATGCAATGCGGCACCCTCAAGAGAAGATGTGCCACCAGCTATTATATGTATGAATATTTTTCATTCTCGCCACAAGATTACAGGAAATTGTGTAACCCACAAAAAAAAATTTCCTGTATGGGTATTTTTTCCTTTTAGATCCCTTTATTGAAATTTTTTGGCATCAGCCAGGAATTTGGCAAGCCCAATATCCGTTAAAGGATGTTTGGTAAGTCCCATAATGCTGTCCAGCGGGCAGGTGCACACATTGGCCCCGGCTTCTGCGCATTTGATGATATGAAGGGAGTTACGGATTGAAGCCGCCAGGATTTCGGTCTTAAAGCCCTGGATTTTGAAAATATGGGAGATCTGTTTGATCAGTTCAATCCCATCCCAGCCGCTGTCGTCTATTCTTCCAATGAAAGGAGATACGTAAGCTGCTCCTGCCTTGGCCGCAAGAATGGCCTGACCAGCACTGAATACCAGAGTACAGTTGGTTCGGATCCCGTTGTCTGAAAACCATTTAATGGCCTTGATTCCATCCGGAATCATGGGTACCTTGACCACTATATTCTTATGGATGGCAGCAAGTAATTTGCCTTCTTCGACGATCTTATCAAATTCAGTAGCGATCACCTCAGCACTGATATCCCCATCCACCAGTTCGCAAATAGTCTTGTAATGGTTCCTTACGGCTTCGCCTCCCTTAATCCCTTCTTTGGCCATTAATGAGGGGTTAGTGGTCACCCCATCCAAAATCCCCAGGTCATTGGCTTCTTTAATCTGGTCCAGATTAGCCGTATCAATAAAAAATTTCATGATGCTTTCTTTTTGATGTGAATAAGCGCAAAGGTATTTTAAATATAGGGAAAATCCTGATTGTCGGCGAGTGGATGCAAACCTACTAACCCGTAACCCTAAGTTCGCAGGTCCGAAATCGGATGGGATTTCTCAGACCATTAATCGTGCTTTTCTTGGTTGCGGTGAAGACCACCGCGCAAGAAATCGT
>JAJXYG010000369.1 GCA_021780705.1 Bacteroidota bacterium | reverse complement strand
AGTATTGATGAATTTTACGTTGACCTGACCGGGATGGACCGATTTTTCGGATGCCGCAAGTTCAGCGATGAATTGAAAAAGAAGGTGCTTAAGGAAAGCGGGCTGCCCATTTCTTATGGCCTGGCCTCCAATAAGCTAATCAGTAAAGTGGCTACCAATGAGGTGAAACCCAATGGTCAGCTGGAAATTCCGTTCGGCAGTGAAAAAATATTCCTGGCTCCCCTTAGCGTCATGAAGATACCCGGAATAGGGAAAGAAACCGGGCTGAAATTGTTGAAGATGGGGGTGGAGACCGTGAAAATATTGAGCGAAATACCCGTCATGATGATGCACAACCTCCTGGGAAAAAACGGGATTGAGTTGCACCGGCGGGCTAATGGAATAGATGAGACCCCGGTAATCCCCTACCGGGAACAGCAGTCGATCAGCACTGAACGCACCTTTGATTCCGATACAATTGATCTGGTATTCCTGTACCGGGAGCTGGTACGCATGACCGAGAAGATTGCTTTCGAGCTCCGGTCCCAAGGCAAACTTACCGGTTGCGTGTCGGTGAAGATCCGGTACAGTGACTTTCAAACCGAACAAAAACAATTGTCGATTGCCTATACGGCCATGGACCAGGTATTGCAGAAGGAGGTAAAAATGCTCTTCGACAGGCTGTATGACCGAAGGCAGCTAATCAGGCTGATCGGGGTACGGTTTTCAGATTTGATTGCCGGCACCTACCAGGTGAACCTCTTTGATGACACCCAGGAAGCCATAAAGTTGTATCAGGCGATTGACAGCGTGAAAGCAAAATATGGAGAGCATTACCTGATCAGTGCCGGGGGGTGTGAGACTAAAAAAGTCACCCAACCCACCCCGGGTGGTCGCTTGCGGGCTCAGAAATTCAAATTGAGCGGGGGCACATCCTCATAGACAAATTCCCGGGAGGGCTCGCCGGATTCCCGGAAATCCTTGGCAATCGTATGGGCTTCCATCAGTTCAGGTGTAATTCCTTTGCAGGCAATCTCTGCGATTCTCTTTTCATCCGGATTTCCCAAAAGCCACTCATAGGCAAGGTCTTCATCAAGGATTACCGGCATACGCTTCTTGCTGTTATGTATTTGTTCCAAAAGAGGATTGGCCCTGGTGGTGACAATCGCAAAAGATTCCACATACTCCCCGGTTACCTGGTCTGTCCAGGGCTGCCAAACCCCCGCCATAAAAAAATACGACTTATTCTTGAGCGACACATAGTAAGGTATTTTCCGGGCGGTTTTAGTGGGCTGACCGGTTTTTTTGTTTAAGGGATATAAATGCCGCCATTCATAAAAGCCGCTGGAAAGTACCAGGCACCGATGGCTCAGTACGGCCTTCCGGTAAATTTTGCCAGGGAGCAGGATTTCTTCACAAACGGCGTTTAGAGTAAGGATGGGGGGATGAAAACGGCCTTGCTCATCTTTGTATCCATTCCTCATTTTGGCAACACTTTCCCGGGTTTTCAGATAATGTGGAATAAACCCCCATTCCATGGTCACAAGGTCAAAATCGCGGTGGTCCGGATGGGCCCTCAAGACGGCATTGGGGCCATAGTCAAATCCAATCTGAAGTTCATGACTTAAAAAATCATACCTGGAAACCAGTTTCTCCAGTTCCTTTAGCCGGATATATTCCTCCTTAATTACCCGTTGGCCATTGTAGTAACACATCTACGCAAAAGAATTATAATAATTTTCAATTAATGCGCCTATTTCTTCAGCCTCCTGTTGCCTCCCTTCGGGGATGGAAGTCCAAAATGCAGTCCTTCCCGACTTCATTGCCTGGGTAATGAGCAGTGGGACCGGATTGCCCGGATAGAGCACCTTGAATACCCGGTTACCTCCAAAATGGAGTCTTTCTACCTGAAGGGTACCAGACAAGTACTTGATCCTAAAGAAGTCAGTATCACTTTCCATTTGATTTTGTTTGCCGTACGCGAAAAATTCCTGATGGAATATCCCGGTTTTAAGATTCCTTCCTGAATATAACCAGGCCCATTTCAAATACCGGGATCCCCTCTGAGGAGTTTTCTTTCCTTAAAGGTAGGATGTTTGGCTGAGCCGTAACCCAATCGACCGCCAGAGAAATCCTGAATTTCTCGTCAGAATCGACCTTATGGTTTCCTTTGACAGCAGAAGATGCAATTCTGTAAATCCATACCGGAAAATCCCAATGGAAAGGGGCTGTGTCACATAATATACCCCTGCGGGGGGCAGGCTTCCGGTGACAGTACCCCTGCAGGTTTTACCAGAACCTGACAACCTGGGGATCTAGGCCTTTCCCTACAAATTGGTAATTCAGAACCTGAATTACTTAATAATGACAATAAGGAAGCCTGAGAAGGATAAGCCTATCCGGGCTTTACACAGCAAAAAAAATCCACTCATCGAATATAAATTATCCTAATATAATGATTTATAGTTCATTTGTAAATAACTTTGAGCCTCCCTTATAAAAACCTATCCCAGGTAATGTAGGCAAATCAAGACTTAAGTAGGTATTTTTCTACAAGCTGAATGCTTATTTTATGACAATCCTGCAATAATAATGCCTAGTAACCGTTAGAACATTGTTTACAGACAATGACAATTCACATTTAATCAATTAATTAAGCCTAACCAACTAAAGGAATACAGGAGTTCCTGCAGGTAAATAGCAGCTGACTTACCCCACAATTTAGTTCTAGCGATGAAGATATCTACTCAGAAAACCGCCATGAAATCCATCATTTCACTGTTCTTTCCTTCATTCATTTTCACCCTGATCTCTCTTGTCATAGGATCGGTGTCTGACGGGCAG
>JAJXYG010000329.1 GCA_021780705.1 Bacteroidota bacterium | reverse complement strand
CATAAAGAAATAGACAGCAGTGCTGAGGCGGCGCTACTGCCTTCCGTTAAATGGCTTAGAAGCAGCGCCATTTTAGAAAATAAGGGCCAGGAGGTTTCTCCGAATGGATATGACGACTGGATCACCCCCTGGCACAATTATTACCGGGACCTGTTTTCCCAGGTACTCGCCGCAAGGTATCACGCTCAAAATGAGCGGTACAAGGAGTTACTCTGTATTGGCAATGGAGAGGCCATCAGTTCCGGGAATTATCAGACCGAAGATTTTCTGGAAAACCAGATGCAGACCTCTGATCTGATTGCCTTATATCATTTGATGAGGGCTCCTTTAAAAAGCCCCTGGGATGCTTACTTGTGCGCCCACTTCCCTCTTTCCACCAATAAAGTCCGGGAGGTAATTGCGGTCTCCTGTACCCGGGACTATGATTTTGACCGGGCGATACAATGGATGGGCCGGATCCATAATAAAAAGATCCAATCTCTTTCCAGAAATCCCTTCGGCGACCTGCTGATCGACAACCAGGACAGCCTCTTTTCATTTGACAGGGGATCATTTAGCAGGGTTGGCTTTTTAAAGGAAATGGCCTGGCTGAAAAATAAAGAAAAGCAGGGAAAGGCTAGTGCAGATGACCTCTATAAACTGGGAGTGGGATTTTATAATATGACCTATTATGGCCGGGCCTGGGAGATGGTGGCCTATGAGCGCTCCGGAGCCGACGGGTATTATATACCGAAAGATGCTCTCCCCTACCAGAGGGAATACTATGGTTGTTTTACCGCAGAGAAATATTTTGAAAAGGCTATGAACCATTTTCAGGACCCCGGTGACAAGGCCCGCTGTTTATTTTTGATGGCCAAATGCGCCCAGAAAAGAGGGAGTGCACGGCCGGATGAATTTGACGGGTTTGATCCCAAGTCCAAGGCCTATCATGATTTCAAGTACAGCAAATATTTTCCAAAACTGGTACAACAATATGGACATACCTCCTTTTTCAGGGAAGCCTTTAATACCTGCAGTTATCTGAGGGACTTTGTGAAGCAACAAAAGTGAGCGATTCAGGCTGATTTGAATGGATAAAAAAATTGAGCCCCGGCTTTTTCGGATATAACATTTGGCACCGACCGGAGTTTTTTTCCAAATGAGCCTTCTATTTACTGAATCAGGTACCGGACAGTGTGTTCCTTTCAGATGCGATTTCTCCCAGGATACCCAGTCTTCTTCCAATGCATCTCAGGATCATATAGGGGATAGAGTAGTAATTTTCGCAAGGGACGATTTCCCCGCCAAATTTTTCTTTAAAATTATTAATCCCCTGAAGTTGGGCGTCATGGGTATTCATGGCATACCCACCAAAATCATATACCTGGATGCCCATCCCTCTAAAATGCACCATGTCTTTAAAATGCAATAATTTATTGGCCCTGCCCACCATGATTCCATTTACATCCTCTTCGAGCCGTATGGTTGCCGACCGAAAGGCTCTTACAATACTTTCGTTGCGGTCCAGTATATAGCTGTGGGCAGAAAGAATCTTTCCATTCCTTACGGCATAGCTCATCATGAGGGTATCTCCCAATTCAGAGAGCCTTCTTTCGCTGATCGGGTGCACCTGCTTTTTGCAGGCAAAATCGTTGTAAAATGCGGCAAACCCCTGGATGTCATTATGAAAATAGGTGGTGATACCGGCTTCTTCTGCCTTTCGGATATCGACCCTCAGGTTCTTGGGAAAGCTGCCCAAGATTTCATCGACCTCTCTGTCGAGTGGGATTTCAATGGTATAGGTAACATCCTTGACTGCCAAAGGGACCGGCGCAGCATTCTTGACGTGGAGATAGGCCTTTAAACCAAACAAATTCTGAATCCCTGATTTACTTCCGAACCAACTTTCTGTGACCTTAAAGATCCCGTATTTCTTCTTGTAGGTGACCATAAATAACTCTTTTACCTCGAAATACGATTTCGAACTGCTTAGATTTTTCGTAACCAAAACGCCTATCGCCATCTAAAATTGCAGTGGTTGTAATTCATTTTCTTGCCTGAAAATTGACTCCTATGAATTACTATTTTTCTGCACTTTATGTATGCAATATTTCATTCAGATATAAATTCTATACCTTCAATGGTCATTCTTTGAACCGAATTACCTGAATTTTCCACCGATAACAAATCCTGCTGACTTTGCCTTGGAAATTCCCCATCCTGGTTAAGTACTCAGCGAAGGGGAAAAACCGAATTCCCTCCTCATTTTCATTTTCAGCTATTCTGGGTGGATTATTGACCTTATCCCACATGGAAGCCAACCCTCCATTTATTTCGATCCGGGAAGAATACCTCCGCATGGAAAAACTGATCATCAACGTATACAGAGTAATCCAATACTGTCACAAATGCCTATTCCGGGTCAAGGACTTCCGGTTCCGTCAATTTTTATTACCTTCAGAAATATTGACCCTAAAAAAAATAACATGGGAAAATTTGTAATTACAAAAAGAAAGAACGGGGAGTATCAATTCAATTTAAAGGCTGGCAACGGGCAGGTAATACCAGCCAGCGAAGGATATACCACCAAGGCAGCCTGTCATAATGGAATTGAATCTGTTAAAAAGAATTCACAAGTGGATGACCGCTTCGACCGGAAGGTTTCCGGTAACGGAAAACCCTATTTCAATCTCAAGGTTACCGATGGCCAGATTATTGGCACCAGTGAAATGTATGAAAGTGAAGCTGCCCGGGACAATGGAATTGCATCCGTAAAAACCAATGGCAAGGATGCGGCTATTGACGACCAGTCTGAGTAAATGCGGGAAGGATCCAACCATCCGTGGAT
>JAJXYG010000377.1 GCA_021780705.1 Bacteroidota bacterium | reverse complement strand
TAGATTTTAAAAAATTCCACAATATCTTCATCGAATATATCTTTATCAAAAACCGGAAGGAAAGTGAGCCAAACCCCATGACCCACCTTATACTTTTGGTAGGCTTTGTCTTTTTTGACCGCGTCGATATAGACCTTCTCCTTCTTTTTTTCCACTATTTTTTTCTGCGTAAACCGGGTGAAGTAGGGAAAGTCGATCTGGTCCACATATACGGGGAAGCGGACCCCGTCCACCTCTACGGTGACCATATCCTTACCCAATAGTTCCACCACTTCCCCTTCTTCTCTGGAATGCAGCAACAAAACCTTATCGCCCACCTGAAATTTCATAGGGCAAATTTAGCCAAAGAAAGAATTGAAGGAGCGGGTATCCCCTACCCCCTTATTGAGGTTGGGGCTCAGGAGCGGGCACATTGAGTCTGCTGTGATGCCTGCTATAAAGGAAGTAGATGAAAAGGCCGATGATCAGCCAGATAATGAACCGGAGCCAATTGGTATATCCCAGTTCGGTCATCAGATAAAAACAACTGGCCAGTCCCAGTACGGGAATCAGGGATAGTCTCTTGAGGTAGGAGGCTACGGTGAGTCCTGCTGCCAGAAGCACGAACAGGAAAAAAGGCAATTTGTCGCGGAACACTTCCCAACCGCCACTAAAATCAAAAAGGCCCAGAAAATTCTTCCAGAAGAAGAACACCCCCACCAGGAAGAGCACCGGGACTATGTACCTTGAATCGATATAGGGGATCTTGAATTTGGGAGCGGTTTCTCCGGCCTCCCTTTCCGGCAGGAGCAGCACCCCTCCGCAGACCAGGACAAATGCAAAGAGGGTCCCGATGCTGGTCAAATCTGTCACTTCTGTAAGATTCATAAAGAGAGCCGGCAGGGCCACTACAAATCCCGTAACGACCGTGGAAAATGAAGGGGTTTTGAATTTGGGATGAATCCTGCTAAAGACCTTGGGTAGCAGGCCATCGCGACTCATGCTCATCCAGATGCGGGGTTGGCCCATTTGAAATACCAGCAGCACACTCGCCGTGGCAATGACCGCACTGAAGGAAATAATATAGCTTAATTCATTGAGGCCCACTTTCTTGAAAACAAAGGCCAGGGGATCTCCTACCTGCAATTGCTTGTAAGAGACCATCCCGGTCAGGACCAGGGCAATCAAAATATACAGTATGGTGCAAATGATGAGCGAATAGATCATCCCCTTGGGAAGGTCCCGCTGGGGATTCTTGCACTCCTCCGCCGTCGTCGAAATCGCATCAAAGCCAATATAGGCGAAAAATACCGCGGAGACCCCCTTCATCATTCCCCCGAATCCATTGGGAAGAAAAGGGCTCCAGTTCGCAGGAGTTACATAAAAGAAGCCTATCGCGATTACAGCAAAGATGACCAGCAGTTTGAGCCCCACCATCATATTGGTGGCTTTCCGGGTCTCCTGGATTCCGACATATACCAGCCAGGTAATCAATATCACAATCCCGAGGGCCGGAAGGTCGGCAATGAATTTGATACCGCCCAGGTGAGGGGCGGTGGTCCATGCGGTAAAGCCATTTTGAAGGCTTTCCGGAAGTTTGGCAAAGGCGGTTCCCTTTGCCATTTCTGCGCCCGCTTCATGAAAGGCTCTTGATGCGCTGAGATAATCGGTCTGAAGATAGGCGGGTACATGAATATGAAGTCCTTCCAGTAGGTTCACAAAATACTGGCTCCAGGAAATGGCTACAGCAATATTGCCAATGGCATATTCCATGAGCAGGTCCCAACCAATGATCCAGGCGATCAGTTCCCCGAAAGAGGCGTAGGCATAAGTATAGGCGCTTCCGCTCACCGGGATCCTGGAAGCAAATTCTGCATAACAAAGCGCCGAAAAGCCGCAGCAAACTGCAGTGAGCACAAACAATAGGGAAACCCCGGGTCCCCCCTGGTAGGAAGCATTGCCTATGGTGGAAAAGATTCCTGCCCCTACTACGGCGGCTATCCCCATTGCCGTCAAATCCCGGACCCCCAATTCCTTTTTAAGCCCTGAGGCCGAATGCGTTGCATCAGAAAGACCTTCCGCAGCGTCCGCCAGTATGGCTGTAATGCTTTTTTTTCTAAAAAGGGGATTGGGCATAACGGCGATTTTGGATGCCCAAAATAAAGAATTAATATGGAAAAAAAGTTTTTACCCCCTGGTTTCAAAGCTCTTCTGCAGGAATCTCATCGGTCTGGAACACTATTTTTGCGAGGTATCCGGCGGTAATTTGGGATACATCTCCATCAATTGGTCCGGGGCTCCTATCCGATTCCATCCACCTGGACCGTCCGGTCAATCTTCTGTACGAGGCCCTGAAGCACTTTTCCCGGACCGGATTCGGTGAAACGGGTTGCCCCGTCCCGGGTCATCTGCAGGATGGTCTGGGTCCACTTTACCGGGCCGGTCAATTGGGCGATGAGATTGCCCTTGATGGCCAATGGGTCGCTCACTGCCACAGGATGCACATTTTGATATACCGGGCAGGTAGGGGTCTGAAAACTGGTCTGCTCTATGGCCGCTGCCAGTTCCTCCTTGGCGGGCTGCATCAGGGGTGAATGAAAGGCCCCTCCTACCGGAAGCACCAGGGTCCGCTTGGCACCGGCTTCCTTGAGCTGGGTACTGGCCAGTTCGATTCCTTTAATGGAACCCGAGATGACGATTTGGCCCGGGCAATTGTAATTGGCAGGTACAACGATCTCCCCACTCACTGAGGCACAGATTTCCTCCACCTTCTGATCCTCCAACCCCAGCACCGCCGCCATGGTTGAGGGCTGAAGTTCACAAGCTTTTTGCATGGCCTGGGCACGGATGGAGACCAGT
>JAJXYG010000080.1 GCA_021780705.1 Bacteroidota bacterium | reverse complement strand
TTCCCAGCCGGGAGTACTGGCAAAAAATCCGGGAGATCTGCAGCCGTCATCAAGTGCTGTTGATCCTGGATGAGATCCCCATTGCCTTTGGAAGGACGGGGTCGATGTTTGCCTTTGAACACTACGGGATCACCCCGGACATCCTATGTCTGGGAAAAGGCCTGGGGGCAGGGGTCATACCTTTTGCCGCGATGGTAACCCGGGAGGAGTACAATGTGGCAGGTGAGGTATCCCTGGGCCATTATACCCATGAAAAAAATCCGCTGGGATGCGCCGCCGCCATGGCCATGCTGGAGTATATCGGGCAGGAGCACTTATTGGAAAAGGTAGCGGACCATGAAAAATATCTGAAAGCACAATTCCAGAAAATGAGTGAGGATTTTTCCCTTATCGGGGACGTACGCGGAATCGGACTCTTGTGGGGAATTGAATTGGTCAAAGACCGCCAGAGCCGGGAAAAGGCCATCCGGGAATCTGAATGGATATTATATGATTGCCTGCAAAACGGCCTTAGCTTCAAGGTGTCCCAGGGCAATGTGCTGCAACTCTGTCCTTCGCTTATCATTACCGAGGCGCAATTGGATCAGGCCCTGGAGATATTAAGATCGGCCCTGTCCCGGGTGCCTGCATTTGACTAAGATGGGGGATTTTGCATTTGGCCCCGCAGGATTTGGTAATTTTAAACATTCACCAAAGGAACCCATGAGCCACCCTTTTCCCATAAAGAATAAGATCGAAGAAGAAAGGGCAATAAAGGTGGCACCTTTCAAAAAGAATATCCGAAAGACCACCCCCCACACCCACCAGAACTATTTTGAACTCATATACCTATCCAAAGGCAGTGGCACCCATTATATCGATTACCACAAATTCAGGATACACCCTCCCGTGGTATTTTTTATCCGAAAGGATCAGATCCATTTTTGGGACCTGCTTTCTGAGCCGGAAGGCTACGTGGTCATTATCAAAAAGCTTTTTATAGACCGCAGTGTGGATAGCGAACTCAGATCCCTGCTTTCGGAACTGGGAGGACTGTCCACCCTGCGGGTACAGGATGCTCCGTCCATCGACCCCCTTTTCAAATTACTGAGTAAGGAGTTTGAAGGAACCGGGGAAATTAATTTTGCGGTGGTGGAGGGGTTGCTCAAAGCCCTGCTGGCTAAAATCAGGGAGGTGGCCACCCCGTATATCGGAAAAGAAAGATACAAGGGGGATTTGTACCACTCCTACATCGATCTGTTAAGTCAGCCCGGGGAACTCAGAAACCAGGTGGCCTATTATGCCGCAAAACTTCATACCACCCCTCAAAATCTGAATGCCGCCTGCCGAAAGGCGGTAGCCCAATCTGCTTCGGTCGTGCTGGCAGACCACATCATCAGTGAGGCCAAGAGACTGCTGATTTATACCGATCATACGGTTTCCCAGATCGCTTTTGAATTGCAGTTCAATGACCCTTCCCATTTTGTGAAGTACTTCAAGCGACATACCCTTCAAACTCCCGCTTCTTTCAGGCGGTTGTAATGGGGGTACCATACTATTTTCAAATATACCATAGAGGGGTGGGTTTGTTGTACCAATTTTACCACTTGGATTCTTGCCACCTAAAACTCCCTTTCATGAAAATCCTCGCCATCCTGGGTATGATCCTCCTGTTTAACTCCTGCAACGACCAGACGGCCGAAGTGCAGCGGCTTCAATCCCAGGTTGACAGCCTGAGAAGTCAGCTGGACAGTACTTACAAGCCGGGTTTTGGCGAGTTCATGAGTGAAATCCAGGTCCATCATGAAAAACTCTGGTTTGCCGGAATTAACCAGAACTGGAAACTGGCCGATTTTGAGATCAATGAAATCAAGGAGTCTTTGGGGGGGATCAAATCCTATTGCACGGACCGCCCCGAATCCAAATACCTGGGGATGATCGATCCGCCTATGGACAGCCTGGCGGCTGCCATTCAGACCAAAGACCTACCCAAATTCAAGGCGGGTTTTACCGTATTAACCCAAACCTGCAACAGCTGCCACCAGGAAGTCAATCATGGCTTCAACGTGATTCAAATACCTGAGACCCCACCCTTTACCGACCAGGTTTTTAAAATATCTCACTAAGATGTGGTCCAAATTACTTCTCACTGATCATTCCCGTTCGACCCTCCTGGTCCGGATGATGGTGGGCACCATTTTTCTTTCTGAAGGGATCCAGAAGTTTCTTTTTCCGGCTGCCCTTGGAACCGGGCGTTTTGAAAGGCTGGGATTTCCGGACCCGGGATTTTTCGCCGGCTTTGTAGGGACTTTTGAAATTTTGTGCGGGCTGCTGGTCCTGCTGGGACTATTAACCCGCTTTGCGGCCATCCCCCTGATTATTATCATGCTGGTCTCCATCACCACCACCAAGATCCCCATCCTCCTGGACAAGGGCCTTTGGAGCATGCTCCATGAAGGACGGACCGACTGGGCGATGCTTCTTGGCGCCCTCTTTCTTTTCAGCAAGGGAGGCGGGGCCTTTTCGCTGGATATATCCATATCCCTTTTCAAACGACGGCATTAGCCCCCAGCCTGGAAAATCGTCCGTTCGAATGGGTATGTCGCACTCTAATTTTCAATCAAATTTTTAACTAATTGTTTTTCAATTAATTGTAATTGGAGTAGCGGTAGAATTTACTGCGGAATAGCCGGAATAGTTCTCAAACCCCGGATTGTAGAACTTACTTAAAAAAAAAGTTTTTTCCCGCATAATAAAGAGGAAACAGGGGCGTTATAACGTAAAATATCCCTCCTATGTCATGGACCATTGGTAACGAAAAGTATTCCCAGATCACCACCGGCCCCGACTATCTTGAAA
>JAJXYG010000254.1 GCA_021780705.1 Bacteroidota bacterium | reverse complement strand
AATAATTGCCGGCGGTAAAAAAGCAATTACTACCGCGGTGGAAAAGGCTGAAGATGATCCCGACCAGGGCTGGGAAGATCTTAAGGAATATGACATCGATTCAGGGGATTTCGTGGTGGGTATCGCCTCTTCAGGAACCACCCCTTATGTAATCGGGGCCCTTGAAAAATGCAGGGACAATGGCATCCTGACAGGAAGTATTGCTTGCAACCCCGAAGCTCCCATTAGCCAGGTCGCAGTGTACCCGGTGGAAGTAGTCGTGGGGCCCGAGTTTGTTACCGGGAGTACGCGAATGAAAAGCGGGACTGCCCAAAAAATGGTGCTGAACATGATTTCTACCGCTGCAATGATTCAGCTGGGCAGGGTGGAGGATAATAAAATGGTCCATATGAAGCTTACCAATAAGAAGATCATAAATCGCGGGGTCAGGATGGTACTGGAGCATATGAACCCTAAGGATGAACAGGAGGCAAGGAAATTGTTGTTGAAGTATGGGAGTGTGAAAAAAACCATTGAAAATCTGAAATAATCCAAAGCGGGCCGCTAACGCCCAATACCTTTAGCATGCAGGATATTGAACCATATGACCTTTGGCAATACCTATACCAGTCTGAGTCGGATGAGCGGTCCCCCTTCTACGGCAGGGAGTATAGTGAATTTACCTTTTCGCAAACTATCTACAATTATTATATCCACCCCCAATGGGATGAGTTTGGCAGCTCGACTCTGTATATCAAGGTATTGATTGCCGATTACGTGGAGAAATACGCCATTTTTGAATTAATCGGAGAATGGAATGACGCCATTGAAAATGACATCATGCGGCTCAAAAGGGATGTCATGGATGTCTTTTTGGGCCAGGGAATCACCAAATTCATACTGATTACAGAAAATGTGCTCAATTTCCATAGTAGCGATGACAGTTATTATGAGGAATGGTATGAGGATATACGGGAACAGGGCGGTTGGATTGTAAGCCTGAACATGCCGGAACAAACCAAGTACGACTTCCTGAAGGCCCGGTTGAATAATTATATTGAATTGCTCAATTTTCCACCCTGGCGGACACTCAAGCCAGATGTATTGTTTGCCCAGATTGACAACCTGCTGCTCAGAAGGTTAACCTGAAACATCTCATCCAAATATTTGACACTGTATGATATCCGTCATATTTTTTTGAACTTCAAGTATTATTTTTGCTGATCTGAAATCTATCAACCTTCACATTTATGACCTGGAAACAGATTTTCACTTCTTCGATTGGCAAGAAAATATTAATGGGTTTTACCGGTTTCTTCCTGATCCTTTTTTTGATTGTGCATGCGTCCGTGAACTCTCTCATATTCTATAATGATCAGGGCGCTACTTTCAATGCGGCAGCTTCGTTCATGCTCCATAATTATTTTATCAGGTTTTTGGAAATCGGACTCTTTGCAGCCTTCATACTGCATATCATACAGGGCCTGCTGTTATGGAGGCAGAATAGCGGTGCCCGGGATATCAAGTATGCCCGACAGGTATTTCCGCGGGAAATAAAATGGTACAGCCGATACATGGGATGGCTGGGAACCTTTGTCCTGTTATTCCTGGTAATGCATCTTTCCCAATTTTGGGTACACACCAAAAGTGAGTTGTATTTTAATGGTCCCACGGTCGACCTTTATCAGCGAATGAAAGCGGTATTTACCAATCCGGTGTTGTTTACCCTTTACATGATTGGTTTGATATCCCTTTTGTTCCACCTCCTGCACGGTTTTCAAAGTGCGTTTCAGACTTTTGGTATCAACCACAAAAGATGGAGCCCCATCATCCGGGGAATCGGGATATGCTATTCGATTGTCATTTGCATACTTTTTGCCATGATGCCCATTTCCTTTATGGCAGGCTGGCTGCAATAAAATCTATTTTCAGGGAACATCATTTCAAATCAAAATATTCAAATCTGACATATGGCTCTAGATGCAAAAATTCCGGCAGGTGCGATGGATCAAAAATGGACCAATTACAAGGACCATGTGAATCTGGTCAGTCCTGCCAACAAGAGGAAACTTGAAGTAATAGTGATCGGTACGGGACTGGCAGGGGCTTCGGCAGCGGCCACCCTGGGGGAATTGGGATATAATGTTAAAGCATTTTGTTTTCAGGATAGTCCCCGCAGGGCGCATTCCATTGCAGCCCAGGGAGGGATCAATGCGGCCAAGAATTATCAAAATGACGGGGATTCGGTGTTTCGACTTTTCTATGAAACCGTAAAAGGGGGGGATTACCGGTCCAGGGAAGGTAATGTGTACCGTCTGGCCGAAGTGAGCGGCAATATTATTGACCAGTGCGTGGCGCAGGGCGTCCCCTTTGCCCGTGAATACGGTGGGCTTCTCAGCAACCGTTCTTTTGGCGGAACCCAGGTGCAACGTACCTTCTATGCCGCAGGCCAGACCGGCCAGCAGTTGCTCCTTGGGGCTTACAGCGCCATGGAGCGCCAGGTGGCTTTGGGGAATGTAACCATGTATAACCGCCACGAGATGCTGGACATCGTCAAAATAGACGGTAAGGCCCGCGGAATTATTGCCAGGAACCTGGTTACAGGCAAACTGGAGCGTTATTTCGGGCATGCCGTACTGATTTGTTCCGGAGGGTATGGTAACGTATTTTATCTCAGCACCAATGCGATGGGCAGCAATGTTACTGCGGCCTGGAAATCCCATAAAAGGGGGGCGTATTTTGCCAATCCCTGTTTTACTCAGATCCACCCCACCTGTATACCCGTTACCGGGGACCATCAGAGCAAGTTGACGCTGATGAGTGAGAGTCTCAGAAATGACGGCAGGATATGGGTGCCCAAG
>JAJXYG010000052.1 GCA_021780705.1 Bacteroidota bacterium | reverse complement strand
TGTAAAATTACGGATAGCAGTGATAGAAAGTGCAATTCTTCCCCCTTTAAATACAGCGGGGATCAGCCACCAGTCTACATTTCACCATTTTTTAACCAAAAAAAAGGAACCGGCAATTCCTCCCCGTAGCAAACTACGGGGTATCCTTGCCGTTATATGATGAATACCTCGCAGCTGCTGAAGAAAGCCATGCAATTTGAGGATCTTACCGTAGATGAAGGCACCTACCTGTTTACTCACGGTTCCCTGGCCGAATTAATGTATACTGCCAATGAACTGCGCAAAATCCAGGTTCCCTATAATAAAGTCACCTGGATTATTGACAGGAACATGAACACCACCAATGTATGTGTGGCCAATTGTAAATTCTGCAATTTTTACCGGGTTCCCGGTCACAAGGATTCCTATATTACTGACATAGAGACCTATAAGCGGAAAATTGAAGAGACCTTCCGCTATGGAGGAGAACAACTGCTGCTGCAGGGCGGCCACCATCCCGGGTTGGGCCTGGAATATTATGTGGATCTGTTCGGCCAGCTCAAAAAACTCTTTCCCAAATTAAAGCTCCATGCACTCGGACCCCCGGAAGTAGCCCATATCACCAAACTGTCCGGGCTGACCCATCGTGAAGTGCTCGTAGCCCTGAAGGAAGCGGGGCTGGACTCCCTGCCGGGACCCGGCGCGGAGATCCTGACGGACCGGGTCAGAAGGCTCATCAGCAAGGGAAAGTGCGGCTCCCAGGAATGGCTGGACATCATGGCTGAAGCCCATCAGCTGCACCTTACCACTTCTGCCACCATGATGTTCGGACATGTGGAAACCATCCGCGAGCGCTTCGAGCACCTGGTCAAACTCAGGGAAGTGCAGGCCAGAAAGCCGGAGGGGGCCAAAGGGTTCATTGCCTTCATTCCCTGGACCTTCCAGGATGTAGATACCCTGCTGGCCAGGATCAGGGGGGTGCACAACCTGACCACCCCGGAAGAATACATCCGGATGATTGCCATGAGCCGGATCATGCTTCCCAATGTGAAGAATATTCAGGCCAGCTGGCTTACCGTAGGCAAACAGGTGGCCCAGTTATGCCTTCATGCAGGGGCCAACGATTTCGGGAGCATCATGATCGAAGAGAATGTAGTCAGTGCCGCCGGCGCTCCCCACCGCTTCACCAGCAGGGGGATTCAGGAAGCCATCCGGGAAGCGGGCTTTGAGCCGCAGCTTCGCAACCAGCAATATGAATTCAGGGAAATGCCCGAGATCATGGAAGAACAGGTCATCAATTACTAATCCGTCCGGTCCACACTTAAGCAGGGATGACTTAGTGAACCCCGGGAAAAATGTTGGCATGCAACCCCATCTCACACCCCTTCAGGCGGCAGCCAGAATACGTCATTATTGCGCCTACCAGGAACGATCCCACGCAGAAGTGAAGGAAAGGCTCTATTCCTACGGCCTGCATAAATCCGAAGTGGATTCCATTGTTACCGACCTGATCGCAGAAAATTTTCTGAACGAAGAACGCTTTGCCATTCAGTATGCCGGAGGAAAATTCCGGGTCAAACACTGGGGAAAGGTAAAAATCACCCAGGCCCTCCGGCAAAAGCAGGTCAGCCCTTACTGCATCAAAAAGGCCTTAAAGGAAATCGATGAGGCCGATTACCGCAGCACCCTGGAAAAGCTCGCCTCCGAAAAGCTGCGCACCCTGCGCACCGAAAAGAACCCTTTGATAAAAAAGCGCAAGCTTCAGGTTTACCTCTTACAAAAAGGCTATGAGTCCTCCCTGGTGGGAGACCTCGTCCGCAGTTTCTGAAAATCCTGTGCTCACCCCTTCTGGTATACCCCGCTCTCGAGCGCCAGGGTGCCATCCTTCATTTGTCCGAGCAGGTTCATCAGTTTGGTCTGGGTGGATGCTCCCATGGTCACATTCAATCCCAGTTTGGGTGGACCGGAGGCTTTCATTTTGGCCACCAGGGCGTCGAAGAATTCGATTCCCGCCTGGGTCTGACTGGTGGAGCTGACCTTTTTAAATCCGAGTCCCGCGAGAATGGAATCCATTTCTTTAGGGGTAAACAGGAAACTCTGGTCGGCGGTAGAGGCCCAGGGCATGGGGTACTGGACTTCCCGATCCTGGTTTTTGAAGATGTCATAAAAAAGAAAATATCCACCGGGTTTCAGTACCCTTTTTATCCCGGAATAAAATTTCTTTTTATCGGGAATGTTCATTTGGGCGTGCTGGGTCCAGACCACCTCAAAGGAGTCGTCCCCGAAGGGAAGCGCAGCCGCATCACCCACCACGAACCGTGTCCTGGAATCCAGCTTCACCAGCCGGGTCAGTGCACGAGCGGTACGGATATACTCGTGGGAGAGGTCAATCCCGGTAACGTGGCAATCAAATTCCTCTGCCAGCATCCGGCTTGGACCACCCACCCCGCAGCCGACATCCAGGATGTCCAGCCCGTGCAGGTCTATGGACCGGGCCAGTTCTCTGGAAACGGCGGCCCCTCTCACATGAAATTCATCGACGGCAGCCAAATCGCTGCGCTTTACGTTTTCCAGGTCTACGCCCAGGTCTTTGAGTCTTTCCACAATATCTTCGTACAAGCCTTCTTTCAGGTAATGGCGTTCAATCCGTTGGTTCAGATCTTCCATATGGTAAGTATTTGGTGTATAGATTTCAATGGGGTGGCCAGGATATCAAGTCGATGTTCGCCGTCAGGAACTGCGCTTTTCAGGCCTTTATTCTTATTATATTTTGTAATTATTTTATTTGCTCTCCATCCAGGTGGTTTCATATGGACAACGGGGATTACAAGAGGGTCCCACCTGCCCCTAGCAGAAAAGAAAGATACCTTTTCTTTATGATATTCCGCAGGATCATACCCAAAAAAATTTTAGTGGGAACCGGGTGATATCCACCCGGGGCGTAGCCAACACAACTCCCTGAGATCCCTGTACCGCACTGGCGGATAATACCCCTCTGCCGGTCCGTTTGTCCGGACGATATCAGGGTTTTCGAAACAAAACGTATTCGGTGGTAGCCGGGATATCTGCCACGGTTACCTGCCGTATTCCCTTTTCATTGATGGTATTTCCATCGGCGGCCAGGATCCAGTTGCCTTCGGGCAGGTGGAAGGTCTTCGCAGTAGTATCCCCGTTGATCAGCACCAGGATGTCCTTCCATTGATCGGCTTTCACATTTTGGATACGATAGGCAATCAGCATCGAGTCCCGGGTCGGCAGAAAGGTCAGATGGGTCTGGATCATCCGGGTGGAAGGCATGGAAAAAGCAGGATGGTTTTTTCTGAGGGCGATCAGTTCCCTGTAATAATTGAACAGGTCGTGGTAGGTTTCCTTTCGCTTCCAGTCAATTTCATTGATGGAATCCGGGGATTGAAAGGAGTTGTGCACCCCGTCCTTGGTTCGGAGCAGTTCCGCTCCGCTGTGCAGGAAGGCCACTCCCTGGGAGGTGAAGACCACGGTCTGGGCCAGCTTGTCCATCCGGATGAGGTCCGAAAGAGACGCACCGGGATTGGCTTCCACCAGCCGGTCATAGAGGGTCGGGTCATCATGACAGGACACATAGTTGATGGATTGATAGGGCTCTTTTGCCCAGGGCGCCTTGCTGTAGGATACTTTTTGGTAATTGATCTGTCCGTGAGGGGTAGAGGCCACAATCCCGAATTTGATGTTTTGGGTTTCACCTGATTTTCCGCTCACAAAACCTTTTGCCCTGGAATCGCTGAAGGGACCGCGCAACCCGTCCCTGAGGTCGTCACTGAAGGCCGCGATCCGGTGCAGCAAATAGATATTTTTTTTCACGGCCCTTAATTTTTCGGGGTAGGGACTCGCGCCCGCCGTCCAGCCTTCTCCATACAGGAAAATTGTGGGATCGATCTTGTGAAGGGTGTCACTGATCAGGTTCATGGTCTTTATATCATGGACCCCCATCAGGTCAAAGCGAAAGCCGTCTATATGATACTCTTTGACCCAGTAGAGGACTGAAGCGATCATAAATTTTCTCATCATGGGGCGCTCCGAGGCCGTTTCATTGCCGCAGCCCGTGGCATTGCTATAGGTACCGTCCGGATTGTGCCGGTAATAATAGCCGGGAGCAAACTGGTTGAAAGGGGTTTCCAGGTTGGAGGTATGGTTGTATACCACGTCCATGATTACCCGGATTCCACTGCGGTGAAGCGCCTGGACCATTTCCTTAAACTCCCGGATCCGCACCCGGCCATCATAGGGGTTGGTGGAATAACTGCCCTCGGGTACATCATAGTTCAGGGGATCGTATCCCCAGTTATATTGTGGTTGCCGGGGCTTGCTTTCATCGATTGAATTGAAATCAAATACCGGCAGCAGGTGGACATGGGTGATCCCCAGCTCCTTTAAATGATCCAGCCCGGTTTTGACCCCACCGGGGCCACGGGTTCCGGTTTCGGTAAGACCCAGGTATTTTCCCTTGTGCACCACTCCGGAATTCTTGTCGATGGTAAAATCCCGGATATGCATTTCATAAATGATGATGCCGGTATATCCCTTCTCGGGGGGCCTACGGTCATGGTTCCATCCGGGCGGATCGGTTTGTTTCAGGTTCACGATCATCCCCCTTTTGCCATTAACCCCTACCGCCTTTGCATATATATCCGGACTTTCCTGCAGCCAGTTGCCGGAGGGTTCCTGCACCTGGAAGGTATAGTACCGGTTTTTGAGGTCCTTGTCTACGGTAAGCTGCCAGGTACCCTGCTTCGATTTCCGGAGTGGGATTTTTGAAATGGCCTGCCCCGTATCCCCGGATGAGTAAATCCGCAGCAGTACCTGGCTGGCCCCGGGCGCCCAGACCCGGAACCGGGTTGCAGATGGGGTATACTGTACCCCCAGGTCAGTGCCCCGGTATACGGGGTAATCCTGGTAGGGATTTTTGATCGTTTTTTGGCTCATCGAGAGTTGGGGTATGGCCACCCACACTAAAAGGCATAGTGCAAGACGGCAACTGGATTTTTGAATGGAAGGGTTCCCTGCTGTTCCCCTTGGGGTAGTCCGCATATTCTGGAAGGCTATTTTCATTTTGATAAGTCATGAAGCGTGGTAATTATTTAGATTTTGTGGTCTGGCTGCAACCGGATCGCCGAGGCAGGATTTAAAACTACTCAATTACTGCATACCCCCCAAATCAGGGGTTTTGGATTTTGGCTCCATTTTTTTGCGGCAATCGGGTAACTTTACCCCATGGCCTCTCTTGCACTCACCCTCATTCAACCGGATCTTATTTGGGAAAATAAGCAGGCTAATTTATTAATGCTGGAGCAGAAAATCAGGGAGATCCAGGCACCCACCCAGATTGTGGTACTGCCTGAGATGTTTTCCACCGGATTTACCATGAGACCGGAGCTTTTTGCGGAATCCATGCAGGGCCCCACCGTGGAATGGATGAAAAGGATCGCAGCAGAAAAAAAAGTGGCCCTCACCGGAAGTCTCATCATTGAAGAAGGCCCTGACGCGCAAGGTGAAAAAAGGTATTATAACCGCCTGCTGTGGATCCTGCCCAATGGCAGCTACGGGTATTATGACAAACGGCACCTGTTTGCCTATGGGGGTGAAGATTCCCATTACACACCCGGGCACGGCCGGTTGATTGCCTCTGTCAATGGATGGAAAATCCTTTTGCTGGTCTGTTATGACCTGCGATTCCCGGTATGGTCCCGCCAGCAAATCCCGGGTGACCTCTCCGGAAAAACCACTGAACCGGAATATGACCTGGCCATCTATGTGGCCAATTGGCCGCAAAGAAGGATACATGCCTGGAAAACCCTGCTTCAGGCAAGGGCCATAGAAAACCAGTGTTATGTCGTGGGGGTCAACCGGGTGGGCAGTGACGGCAATGACATCTACCACAGCGGGGACAGCATGGTGGTAGACCCGCTGGGTGCCATACAATACCAAAAAAGCCATGAAGAGGATGTTTTTACGTGTAGCCTTTCCAGGGAGGTCCTGGAAGAAGCAAGACACAAATTCCCCTTCTGGAAGGACGCAGACTCTTTCACCTTACATAATTGAATTATCAAATGGCAATCGCATATTCAGCTGACAAGATATTTACAGGAAATGGTTGGATCGAAAAATCCGCCGTGGTGGTGGACGCAGGAAGGATCGAAAAAATTGTTCCCCTCGAAGAGCTGCCTTCCTCGGTAAAGTTAGCCGCCCACGGCGCGATGCTCGCGCCTTCTTTTATTGACATCCAGTTATATGGTGCCCATTCCAAATTATTTGCGGTATATCCGCAGACTGATACCCTGGAAAAAATCCGTGATTATTGCCAGAGTGGAGGGGCAAAATATTTTTTGCCTACTCTCGCTACCAATTCCATGGAGGTCTTTTATAAGGGAATAGATGCCATCCGGGCCTATTGGAAGGAAGGGGGCAGCGGAGTGCTGGGTCTTCATGTCGAAGGCCCCTGGATCAACCCTGAAAAAAAAGGTGCCCACATAGCCTCCTTCATTCATTCCCCTACGATGCAGGAAGTGACTTCCCTGGTAGAATATGGCCGTGGGGTGATCAAAGTGATCACCCTGGCCCCGGAAGTCTGTGACCCGGAGATCATTGATTATATCCAGGGGGAAGGAATTATTGTCTCGGCGGGCCACAGCAACGGGACCTTTGAACAGATCAATGAAGCCTTCGACCGTGGAGTGCGGCTTGCCACCCACCTGTTCAATGCAATGAGCCCCCTGCACCACCGAAAGCCGGGATTTCCGGCAGCCGTGTTGCTTCATCCGACCGTCATGGCCAGCATCGTCGCGGACGGATATCATGTCGATTTTTCCATGATCAAACTGGCTAAAAAGCTGATGGGCGAGCGGCTTTTCCTGATCACTGATGCGGTCACCGAAACCCGGGAAGGCCCTTATCCCCATCATCTGGTGGGAGAAAAGTATGAATCCAACGGGATTCTGAGCGGTTCGGCGCTGACCCTGCTTAAGGCGGTCAGAAATTGCATCGACCGGTGCGGAATCTCCCTGGAAGAATCCCTGAAGATGGCCGGGTTGTACCCGGCGCGCGCCCTGGCCATCAGTCATCAAACCGGCAAGATTGCCCCGGGATTTAATGCAGACATGGTCATGCTGGATGAATCCCTGCACTCGGCAAATTGTATTTAAGGGCAACTGAGCGCATTTCGGATAATGGTGCTCACGCCCGGTAGTGGTGAGAAGTCCCCCGGAATCCGGTATGTATTGCAACGGTGTCACAAAATCGCTATAGGCAGCCTACTCCTAAAAAATAGTACCCTGGTTGAATTATTAACAGGAATTCATTATTTTTCTCTTTTAAAGTCATAGAAAATAATCTAAAACGCAATTTTTAAACACCAGTTAAAAACTTCACAATGAACCCCAAGTCCTTCCTTGCATGTTGCTCCATCCTGATGGTCTCCCTGGTTTTAGGAACCCCGCTGATGGCCCAGACCAAAGCAATTTATACCAACCCGGATTTTGAGTCCATAGCCGGACACGAAAGGATCCTGGCCATAATCCCGTTTGACGCGTCGATTCACCTTAGGCCCCGGGAAATGAAAAATATTACCCCGGATCAGTTGAAAGAAATGCAACTAAAGGAAGGCAAAGATCTCCAAAGTGCGCTGGAGAGTTATTTTCTCAAAAAAAGACTGAATGTATCCCTTCAATCTACCGAACAGACCAATGCCATTCTGATAAAAAACCATATTTATCCGGATTCACTGGATGCCTATACCACCTCGGATCTGTGCAGGATTTTGAATGTGGATGGGATTATTTCAGGATCCCTGACCAGTGACAAACCCATGTCCGAAGGTGCATCTATTGCACTGGGTGCCCTGGTTGGGTTTTACGGGGCTACGAATTCCGGCAATTGCACGATCAGTGTCAATGATGGCAAAACCGGGGCCCTGGTCTGGAAATACGAAAAGGCGCTTTCCCGGGGACTGGGAAGTAATATCAATTCCCTGATCAATACGATTATGAGAAAAGCGTCCCGCAAGTTTCCCTACGAAGAATAGCCGCGGCGTATCGTTTTAACATTGTTGTACGGTCTGTATGGAAAAGTGTCCGGTTTCGGACACCATTTTTAAAAAATTGGAGTATAAAAAATTCTTTATCAAATAATTATAGGACTGGTACAGGGCTTGAAGCAAAAGGATTTATATAATCGATTGACCTGCTCGGGGTAACGGAGTCACGGGACCTAATATCCTGATATGTACAGAAACTTTTTTAAATCGGCATTCAGAAATCTGCTTCGCCACAAGACCTATACCCTCATCAATATTGGGGGTTTAGCCATCGGAATTGCCGTATCCCTGACAATTTTTATGGTTATCCGTTATCAGACCAGTTTTGATACTTTTCACCCCCAAAAAGATCACCTCTATCGGGTTCTTACCCGGTCCCATCAGGGAGCGTCCGGAAATATTTCATATAACAAGGAGGTCCCCTTTCCCCTGCCCACGAGCATAAAGGCGGATTTTCCACAAATACAGCAGGTGGCCCCGGTATGGGAAAGCCACAATGATCAATTGCTCATACCGGATCCTTCGGGGGCCACACAAAGATCTTTCAAAGAAAACAGGGGGGTGTTTTTTACGACCCCTTCCTTTTTCAGGATGTTTGATTTCCCCCTGCTTGCAGGGTCCTATCAATCTTTAAAAGATCCCAATACGGTCCTGCTTACAAAGGACATGGCCACAAAATATTTTGGGGACTGGAAAACCGCCATGGGGAAAACCCTTACGCTCCAGGTGGGTGGATCCTTATTCAGCCATGGTAGCGACGAACTCAAAGTCACCGGGATCCTCGCTCCCATACCGGCCAACACCGATTTTCAGTGTAAGATGGTGGTGGCCTTTGGTACTGGGATCACGGGAGACATGGCTGCCAACACCGATTGGCAGGATCGTACCAATACCGATTTCGGGTGCTATCTCATGCTTCCCGAGGGAATTTCAGTGGATGGGTTCAACCAGGAGTTACGTGGCTTTGCCCAAAAAGTAAGGCCTTCCGGGGATAAGGATGGCTTCATCATAGAGCCACTCAGTGCCGTGCATTTCGACACCCGGGCAGGCGATTACAGCGGACATACCCTTTCTCACCAGTTAATCAATGTACTCTGGCTGATCGCGGCATTCATCACTTTAATCGCCTGCGTAAATTTCGTCAACCTGTCTACGGCGCAGGCGGTACACCGTGCCAGGGAAGTAGGGGTCCGAAAGGTCCTGGGAAGCAATAAATCCCAGCTACAGATCCAATTTTTTTTAGAGACCGCCCTGATTGTCCTGAGTGCCGTGGTGCTGGCCGTGCTGATTGATTCACTGGCCTTGCCATGGATCAATCAATTGCTCGCAATGACTCTTTCTCTTCCGCTGCTGGGCCACCCTGAAATCGCCCTGGTCCTGCTGGCATTCACCGCGGCAGTCACGGCACTGGCCGGGTTTTATCCTTCCCTGGTGCTGTCCCGCTTTAATCCGGTGCATGCGCTCAAAAGCAAGATCACTTCCGCTGGGACCAGGGGGATCTCCTTACGCAGGGGCCTGGTGGTATTTCAATTTGTCATTGCCCAGGCGCTGATCATAGGTACCCTCATTATTATAAAGCAAATGAGCTTTTTTATGAACCAACCCCTCGGATTTGACAAGGACGCCATGATCACCGTTCCCTTCCGGGTGGACAGCCTCCGGCTCAGCAGGCTGGATTATTTAAGGCAACAGCTGTTGTCCTTAAAGGGGGTGCAGGCCGTGAGTTTCAGTTCCAACAGCCCTATTGAGGATGCAGGTAACCTCTGGAGCACCTTCAAATTTGACCATGCCGACAAAGAGGCGGGTTTCAAAGCAATTACCAAATTTGCTGATGACCAGTACGTGCCTACCTACCACCTACAACTGGTGGCCGGAAGAAATCTGCAGCCTTCCAAGATGACCCGGGAGTTTTTGGTGAATGAATCCTTTGTGAAAAAACTGGGACTTGCCAGGCCGCAGGACATCCTGAACAAGGAAATAAGCATATGGGGGGACCGGATTCAGTGTCCGGTGGTGGGGGTGGTGAAAGATTTTATTGACCGCTCCTTTCGAAATGGGCTTGCTCCCATGCTGATTACCACCGATGATGTCATGTATAGCCAGGCCGCGATCAAAGTGGGAACGACCGGAATGTCATCCACCCTGCAATCGATGAAAAAAATATGGGAGCAGACCTTTCCCGGTTTGGTATATGAGTACCGGTTTCTGGATGACAAGATTGCCAGTTTTTATGCCCAGGAAAATCAACTCGCCATTTTATACAAAATCTTTGCTTCCATTGCAATTCTGCTGAGCTGCCTGGGCCTTTATGGACTGGCTTCCTTTATGGCGCTGAAAAGGGTAAAGGAGGTGGGTATCCGCAAGGTGCTGGGCGCTTCTGCGGGCAGCATCGTCATTTTATTCTCCAAAGAATTTATCCTGCTTATGGTCATTGCCTTTGCCATTGCGGCCCCCCTGGCCGGGGTATACATGGAACAGTGGCTGCAAGGGTATGCCTACCGGATTCATCTCCACGTTGGGGTATTTGCCGCCGGGGGTCTTGCCGCGGTGATGATTGCGCTATTGACCCTCAGTTTCCAGGCGATAAAATCGGCAGTAGCCAATCCGGTAAACAGCTTACGGGCGCAATAGGACAATGACCCATGGGACACCCTTCAGTTTTGCACCAGGGAGGATTTCCGGATATGGCGCTTCACCCACTCCATTTTGGTATCCACCCCCCGGATCAGGTCTTCATAGCGGGGCCCGATATAGACATCCGGCATGACCCCGGTGCCCTTCACGCCAATGTGGTGGTATTGTACAATCCGGAAAAAAGGCAGCCGGACCCTGAGGCCCGTATGGGGCAATTTGATTTCCGGAATGATAATCCCAGAATTCCCGTACCAACCCCCGCCGGTTTCTTCTCCCACCAGGGTCACATTGTCCTGGCCTTTCACAGCATTGCAGAACAGGGTAGCGGCCGAAAAGGTCAGCCCGTTGGTAAGCAAATATAAGTGTCCGTTAAAATGATTTTTTCGTTTAGGCCTGAAGGTATGTCGCTCCCAGTACCTGAAGTGGTATTTGCCGTCACTTTCCCGGTGGGTAAGAAACCTGAGGCCTATGTTGGCAAAAAATCCGGAAGTGAGGTACCGGGTATAGGGCGCAAAATTCCGGCTGACGGAATACGCGGAATCCGCCACCCGGAAAGGGGTCTTTCTCAGAAATTTCGTGAGCAGCACGTATTTGTTGATGTCTCCGCCGCCATTGGCACGGATGTCGATTACGAGGTTCTTTTGCCCTGACTTTCTCAATGTCCGGAAAGTTTTTTGGAAAAAATGACGCAGGTGCCCCTTGGAAAAGGCGTTCAGGGTCATCAGGGCAAAACCGGTATCCATCTGGAAGGACCGGATGGCTTCCAGTTTCTGTTTATGGGTAAGGTGGAAGGATTTTTCAAGAGACTTTTTGACGCGATGCACCGTGTCTTTGCGGGCAGCCAGGCTATCGGGGAGCGGATTGAAATAGGGCAGGGTAATCACCTGGTTTTTGCCCGTGGAGTCCAGGTAGCCT
>JAJXYG010000205.1 GCA_021780705.1 Bacteroidota bacterium | reverse complement strand
GGAAATTTTGCAGAAGCAATCCAGGATTTTGAAAATGACCGATACAGCTTTGATAAAAGACTCATTGAATCCTATTATTTTTTGCCCACCCTGTTTGTCAACAGCGGGGAATGCCTAAAAGCCATAAAGGAAACAAACAGTATCATCAGTGCCAACGGATCCACCCCGGGATTCGGATGGTATAACATTGCACTGGCCAGGAGTTACCTATATGATGGCCAACTGGACAGTTGCGAGAATGCCATTACCAAGGCAGCACAGTTCAAGGAAGTGCACATTGGAACTACCCTGGGACAAACCCAATATGATTTTGCAGTCAATTCCATAAAAATGATGCTGGCTACCAGACAGATTGCCAGGATCAAATTCCTGAACAGAGGATGGTGGCATTCCCTGGAAGATTTGGCGAAAATAAGCGCCTTCAAAGGGCAACAATTCCTCCTGAAATTTGCCCTGGTCAATGAATTACAGGCCAACCCTGAAAGGCAACTGGTAATCTATAACATCTTTGCCAGCGAAAATGTGATCGGCTTCGATGAAATCCTGCACCTGTTGGGGAGTGTAAGTCCCACTTATTATGAGAAGTTGTACCAGGAAAAAATGCAAACGGAAAAGCGTCCGAATATCGTCCGGTATATGCAACTTTTCTATGCCACTTTTGCCTATGAGGCCGGAGACTACACTCAAAGCCGCCACACTTTTGAAAAGATATTGCAGACCACCATGCTGGATACAGCCCATGAGAAATTATTTATTGCCCGCTTGTATGAAAGCCTGGCCAGAGGATATCTCCACGATGATGAGAATGAAATGGCAAAGTCCATGACAGAGAATTTTTTAAAGGAATATCCTCAATTGTTTCCCTTCAGTGGCCTGACAGCCCGTATGTACCTGAACTATTCGATATCCGGGGACGGCGCAGAAAAAAGCATCATCAGAGACCTAAAAGATTGCAATATTGATTTTACCGACCAGGCTGGCCCGGGAATTCCTACCGTATATCTTAATTTCATTCACCTGAAATCCAAGTATGAAGTGGATTATAAGGTAGTTTCACCAGGGGGCATCCTGCTGGTCCCCCCTCAAAAGATGTATTTCAGAACCCCCGACGGGGTAGGCAAGGAACTGGCCATGCGGCTGTTCAGGGTGGGTGGACCGGTGGAATTCAACTGAGAAATAACCCTGCAGGAATACCTGATTTTATGATTTCATCACGCTCCAGAGGTTAGGGAATATCTGTGCTTAGGCCTGGCATGAAGTATCACAAACGAGTGTCGCCAGCACCAGTTGTCTTTATTTTTTCTTCAGCACTTCAATTTCCTTTTGAAGATTGAGCAGGATGGCCTGTATGTTGGCCAGGGCTGCGGCCTCCTTCTTTTCGATCAGGTTGTCGTCCTCATTGTCATCCTGGATTTCATCCACATCTTTTTGTATTTCATCAATATCCTCACCGATATCTTCAATATCTTCCTGGATTTCCCCCACATCTTCCTGAATAATCTCGATGGCCTGGCTGTTTCTGTTTACCGTCATCTGGATAAAAATAGAAAGGTATATCGCTTCCAGTGAAACAATGGTGGTCAAAATAAGCAGCATGCTCCCCCACGACAGATAGTGAAGAACTGATAAGGCAAATGAAATAAGGAAAAATACGGAGTGAATGATCAGTGAAGAAAAAGAACCTATCCACCGGGTCGTAGCTTCAGCAGCCCTTTCAAGTTTCAATCTTCTGCTATCCGGTAATGCCATAATGCCGTGGGTTTAAGATCGGCAAATGTATGAAGTTCCTTTCCAGAAAAAATAGGAACCAATTCATATCCCTATTAATTTTTTATCACTTTTCAACACCGGGAATTGCTATCCCCTACCCTGGCCGGGCAGGACCTTGATGAGGGTAATTACTAATGGCCATTCCCGGCCACGCCCCTGTCAGAACCTGACCACCTGTCTACCCGGTTTTAGATTGACCCAATGGCCCTTCCAGACAAATCTTCCGGAAAGTGTACCCGGCAGCCGGACTACCGCTTTGATGCCTTTTTGGCCAGATTGGGTCAATTCGACCTGAATTATTCCGGAAGGTACAGGCATGGAAGCAGTTACATGAGAAAGATATCCCATATGAGGAGCTATTTGAACCGAAGTGAATCCGGGTGTAAGCGGGGTAATACCGCAAATGGTAGCCAGGAAATCATATTCCGGACTAGCCGACCAGCCATGACAATCCGAACGGGTAGGTTCAGGTTTTTCTGCAAAGGTGGTCAATCCCATATCCAACATTTGAATCCAGGGTTCCAATTGGAAAGGATACTGATCACCCAAACCCGCCTTTACCATTGCCCGGGTTAGGTAAAACCGGAAATAGAAGGTAGCCTGGCTCAGGGCGGTATCCTTCAATACCCGGTTCATCACCCGGCCCTGATCCTTGGGTGGAATTGCGTCAGCCAGGACCGCCCAAATAGAGGCGTGCTGGCTGTACCGGGTTTTCGCGGGTGTATTGGCCATTTCCATTCTCTTCCCACTAAAACACTGCCGGTAAGTTCCTACCGCCAGCCTCCCTGCCAGCTGCCTGTAACCACGGGCCCTGTTCCCCTCTCCAAAGAACTGGAACAAGTCAGCTGCCTGCCTTAGCGTATATACCAGTTGGAGGGTGATTACGGAAGAATTTCCATGAACTGCGCCGTCTGGCACCCCATCCCGAAAAGCTTCATTCCAGTCGGTAAAATTCCACCAATTCATGGGTCCCAACATATCCCTTTTGACGTCGATATGGTCCTCATACCAATGAAGAATCAGGGAGGTGGCAGGCAGGTATTGCCGAATAAAGGTGGTATCCGGACGCATCATCCAATAATCA
>JAJXYG010000225.1 GCA_021780705.1 Bacteroidota bacterium | reverse complement strand
GAGATTTGAAGCGGGATGTGATTTTAATTCCCGTTTCGGCTCATGGCACAAATCCCGCTTCTGCGGTAATGGCAGGCTTTAAGGTTGCGGTGGTTAAATGCGATGCAGAGGGCAATATCGATATGGCGGATCTGAAAACCATTGCCGAAAAAAACAAAGAGGTACTGGCTGGTCTGATGGTCACTTACCCCTCCACTCATGGCGTATTTGAGGAAACGATCCGTGAAATCTGTGAAGTCGTCCATGAATTTGGTGGATTGGTTTACATGGATGGGGCCAATATGAATGCCCAGGTGGGGCTTACTTCTCCAGGTTATATTGGGGCAGATGTATGCCATCTCAATTTGCATAAGACCTTTGCCATACCCCATGGAGGGGGAGGCCCGGGGATGGGACCGATCTGCGTGAATGAAAAGCTCGCTCCGTTTCTGCCAGGAAGACCCGGGGGGGCTGGTATGGTCAGTGCTACCCGGTATAGTTCTGCCAGCATCCTGCTGATCAGTTATGCCTATATCAAGTTGTTGGGCAATCGTGGTTTGAAGAAGGCCTCAGTCTATGCCATTCTCAATGCCAACTATATGAAAGCCCGGTTGAAAAAATATTTCAAAATCCTGTATACGGGTAAAGGCGGTACATGTGCCCATGAATTCATTGTGGACCTTCGTCCCTTCAAACAAAGTGCCGGTATAGAAGCAGAGGATGTAGCCAAAAGGCTGATGGATTATGGATTTCATGCGCCAACCTTAAGTTTTCCGGTAGCCGGGACGATAATGATTGAGCCTACAGAAAGTGAAAGCAAAGCGGAACTGGATAGGTTTTGTGAAGCAATGATCCTTATTTATTCAGAGATATGTGAAATTGAAAACGGGGAGGCCGATTCCAGAGATAATGTATTGAAAAATGCACCTCATACTCTCCTGGAAGTAACTTCTGATGAATGGAATCATCCCTATTCCCGTACCAAGGCAGCATATCCTGCGAGCTACCTGTTACAGAATAAATTCTGGCCCCAGGTAAGCAGGGTCAATAATACCTATGGGGATAGAAACCTGATTTGCACCTGTGAGCCGGTAGAGTCTTATGCAATAAATGGGTAAGACCTTAATCAGATTTATTTTGCTAAAACTTGGGTTATTCGAGGAATTTACTCAATCGAAGTAGCCGGGTAACTGTCTATTTATCAGAAACATCTCAGTGTGAAGGCAATAACAAAATGGGATAATGATTTTTTCCAGTTAGACCTGGCATAAGCCAACTGATGATTACTAAAATATTCACTCACCGATACAACTCCTGAAATATACCTCGGTCTCCTTATCGGTGCAGTACACATAGCATCCTTTCATCCCCCGGGTCATGAGCGTACGGTAAGTATTCTTAATAATGCGGTCCAGTATGGACCGCCCCTTCTCAGGGTGGTTTTTTAATAGGTTTTTTTGTCCACGTACTGAACGGTCGGAAGAGGCTCTCGCGGAAGGCACCGTAAATACCCGGCGATTTCTCACAATCAAGTCTGGTCCAATAATGACTCCAATATAATCCACCTCAAGTCCCTGGCAAGTATGGATGCATCCAATCTCATTGACCGACTCCGGGGCAATGATCCAAAGGCTGCCGTCAGTGGTAAGGTTCCATTTCATCCTGAATTTGAATTCCGGAATGATCACATCATTCAAACCAGGGTTCTTTTTGCTATTCCATTTCCAGCAATAGCCAGCTACCATACGTGATTTATTGTTGACTCGGTTTTTTTCAAGAATCTGCTCCTTCAATTCTACGGGTGAAGAAAAGATTTTGAAGTCATAATCGATTCCATCTAAGGTAGTATTGGAGGTTTCCCTGATCTGGAGAGTATGGTCCAGCCAGGCCAGGTATCCATCAGATCCATTACATCTGAATTGTGAGGCCAGTTCTCTTTCTTCCACATCAGTCCCCAGTCTTTTGGCCCATTTCCTGATTTCATCCACGGTTCCGATATCATCCAGTGTTACCCTTTGATCTTCATCGATAAAGAAAATACAACTCCTGGACGCTTCCATGAGCTCCTTGATCTGGTTTTCACCCAAGTTCCCGTAAAGACCTGAATGGGCATTCAACCGATGGGCTTCATCCACAATCAGGACATCAAAAATATTGGACTTAGAATTGTAAAAACCCCCAGATCCTTTAAACAAATGGGATATCTCACTTTTCTTTATGGCGCCAGTCAATTTGCTTTCATATACAGCCCTTGGAGCTGCATTCTTGGATACAAATTGAGTTACCATCCCTCTTTTGGTTAGTTCAACCAGGAGGTTAACTGCCACTACCGACTTTCCGGTACCAGGTCCCCCTTTGACAATCAGTACCTTCTTCTTATCCGAAGAATCTCGGTTGGTAAGGGACAAAGCACTTTCAAAAACAACCTTTTGGTCATCTATCATTACAAATTCCTCTTTTCCTTTTAACATGAATGCCAAGCTGTCTGCCAGCATTTTGGAAGGACGAATCCTGCCATTTTCTATACGGTAGAGTATTTGACCGGTATCCCCGTACCTTACAAATTGTTTTATGAAATCCCTGAGTTTTGCTGCATCTCCTTTCAGAAAAACCGGTGCTTTCTCCAGGTGTGTTCTATAATGAGGATGGGTAATCACTCCGTCAGGTACATAATTATGCAGATAGGCGCACGGCTTCAGCTGAATTTGATCGGTGGCGACCGTTTCATTGAAATGGAAAAGCAGGCTGGCATAGGACCATGCCTGGTATGATGGGTGTGGAAATTCTCCATAATGTCTGCCCACACGGGTCTCCACGATGGCATCTTTAGAAGAAAGCGTGGCTTCCGACCATCTTTTGAGTTCTACGATGATGCAATATTCCTTTAGGTCTTCCCCCGTTCCGGTTAAAATGAAGTCAATTCGTTTCCCAGACTGAGGAAGTTGGTATTCTACGGCAACCCCGCAATTTTTCGGTATGGCCTCATCCCTTAAGACCCTTTCCATGTATTGCATGGAATCCCTCCATGAATCAATCTCGTTTGCAGCGGTGGAGCGGTGTAAATTCTTCTTGAAGAATTCAAGGATCTTCACTTCTATTTTGTCATCAAAAACGTCTTGGGTAAATTGATCCTTGGTGGACTGGTATACGATCATCGTTTAAGGTTCATTATATTTTTTTGCAGACCCCTTTGATCTTTCCACGGGATATTTTGCATGGTTTATAAGGATTTTTTCCCTGATAATTTCCTTTACGTCGAATCCATATTTTTCAGCCAGCAGAAACGCAAATGCAAATACATCCGCCAGTTCCTCCTTCACACGTTCGGGATTGGCCTCCTGGGGATGCTTCCATAAGTATAGTTCCAGTAATTCCCCCGCCTCTGCGGCAAGAGCGATCGACAAATCCTTTGGATTATGAAATTGTTCCCAGTCCCGCTCATTTCGAAAATCGATGAGTTCCTGAGTGATGGCTTCGATATCTGTCATACTTTACTCTTTCAGGTGATAGATTCTTTTCCTCCCTAGCGGGTAGGAAGGGGAGATGCTCTGCTCCCGGATTTAAAGTTAATAATTTGTAATTCTAATACGCTTCTTATTTTTGGAAATTATAAGCGGGGATGTGATACACCAAAGTATTTGTTACTTTGAAGCCTGAACAAATAATTAGGCTGCGAGAGGATGAGCTTTATTTATCAAGACAGGAACCTTTGATTGCGTGGTTTCCGCTTGCGCATTAACTGAAATAATCAATTATCCAAAGATGAAGCATTTTTTTTCACTGCTATTGCTGGCCTCATTTGCTGGGCCAGGATTCAGTCAAGCCGTTACCACAAATTATGTGCAGAGAGGGGACCTTCAAATATTTTCACTTTCCAATGATGAAATCACCCAACAGGTAATGGTAAAAAATAATTTATTGGAGGGAGAATTGTTGGAAGGCAACAAAGCCTGGCTAGCCCGCTATCACAACCAGGATCACTCGGTCTATGCAGATGGGGATTATGCGCTTTCCATGATGTGGACGGACTGGAGTGCGCCTGGCAAGACCTTTAACGGGGACCTCCAGGTGAGTTTCTCCAAAAAGGATTACCGGTATGTAAAGTCCGATTTTAAGGAGTTGGATGGGGGAGGTAAAGAACTTGAATTAGACTTCACCCCTCTCAATCCCGACAATACAATCCAGTTGAGGCTGACCTATCAATTGTTACCGGGTAAATTTTATACTCGAAGAAAAATCTCGGTAATAGATACAACCCTGGAAAAGGACTGGCTTCAGGCCATAGTGTGCCGAAGGGGACTTGTGGAAGAGCCGAAGGTGAGTGCGGGAGGTTACCAGATGAGAGAGGAAAGCAGCCTGTCCTACCAGCAGGTAGGAGGCAGCACGGATGATCAAAGAGAATCGGTCAACCTGGTAAAGCGCGGAGAATTTGGGCAACCTTGTGCGGCGGATTTTTCTCATGGGGGCGTATTCTTCGCTGTGGAATACCCGGCGGCAACCAACCGGCTGGAAAGAAAAAATGAAAATACCCTGGAAATTAATTGCAGTGAACTCATTGGGAAGGTGGTACGCAATCAATGGGTGGAAAGTGACTGGACGGTGGAAGGACTTGCCCCCAATCATTATGTAAAGGACTGGTTTTTTAATTACCTGCCTGATATCCAGGTCGCTCCGAACCGACCCTACGCCTTGTATAACAGCTGGTATGACCTGCGTTCCCCTATGTACCCCGGGGTACAGCCTGATCATGTCATGAATGAAAAAAATATTCTTCATATTATCGATCTGTTCAAAAAGAACATGATTGAACCCTATGGGATCCATCTGGATGCTTTTGTGCTGGATGATGGGTGGGACAATTATGAAAGCGACTGGCAGATGCGCACCTCTACCTTCCCGCATGGGGTGAAACCCATCGTGGATGCCCTGAATCCCCTGGGTACCACACTGGGTCTTTGGTTTGGTCCCACGGGAGGATATTCTTTCCGTATGAAGCGGATCAACTGGATGAAAGCCCATGGCTATGAGACCGTAGGCCATACACCGAATGACGCAATGATGGACATTGCAGGCCCCAAATACAGCGCCTTGCTTGAAAAAAGGACCACGGACTTTGCCCGGCAGGGAGTTGGCTATTTCAAGTGGGATGGAATCCAGTTCTCCTCCAGTGAACCGGGTAACGGTCACCCGGTCGGATATTTATCCAGGAGAGCCGCCCTGGAGAGCCTTTTTGCTAAGTGCAAAGCCGTGAGGGCTGTCAATCCTCACGAATTTCTCAATATCACTTCCGGTACCTGGATGAGCCCCTGGTGGTTGCAGTACGCCAACCAGATTTGGATGCAGGGTGCCGATTATGGCTTTGCAGATGTACCTTCTGTGAATGAACGGGACGGGGCAGTTACCTATAAAGACTTTGTCCTCTATGATGATTTTCATAACCAGGACGTATGGTTTCCGGTGGGAAATCTGATGACACACGGAATCATTAAGGGAAGCCTGGAAACCGTGGGAGGCAAGGATGACCCATTGGATAAGTTCACTGATGATGTCGCATTTTATTTTGGCAGAGGGGTAACGATGTATGAACTATATATCTCCCCCGATATCCTGAATTCAGGAGAATGGAATGCCTTAAGTAAATCCCTGGCCTGGGCAAAGGATCGCTTTGATATTTTAAACAAGACCTATATGATCGGTGGAGATCCTACCCGCGGAGAAGCCTATGGGTACGTGCATTTCAGAGCAGACAGCGGGATTATCGCCATTCGCAATCCCCAAATGGAATCCCAGCAGATCACCATGCAACTGTCTCCTTCTCAGGGTTTGGAGGCTTCCGCCAGCAATTTAGTCCTTGAAAGGATTTACCCGACCCATTGGATCTCTCCCCAATTATATTCAGCCGGTGCCGCCATCACGGTTCCCCTTCAGGGTTATGAAGCGGCCATCTATGAGGTCTATCCTCTTCAAAATGCAAGGAAACCACTGCTGGCTGGAGTGACTTATGAAAGTCAGGAAGAATCAGCCAGTAATTGGAAAATTCATGTGTTGAAGGTGGAGGGAGCGCCGAAGTTGCTCAACCCTGGTAAGGTTGGGTATTTAAAAATTGACGGCCGAAGGGTAAATCCGGTAAATTTTAGTCTGTCTGGCCAGGATAGTAATGGTCCCGGGATTTCCTACAAAAAGCATTGGGAACCCGGTGACATCCAGACGACCTTGGAACTTCCCCGGTCCTCAGTTACCTCCAGGTTCATTGTCTTTTTAAAGCCGGATTCTTCCTTTTTCGGTAAGGCTTTTCCCGAACTGGACCTGAAAGTGGATGGCAGGGACGCAAAAGCAAGCCTGCAGCAGCAATCCGGAAGCTGGGCCACTTATTCAGTGGTAGTTTCAGGTGGGGGGTCCCATCATTTTGATTTTCATTTAATTTCCAATTCCAAGGTGAAAACCTGGCAGGGCACTGCAGCAGTTTGGATGTCCAGCCAGCAGAAGCAGAGGGGCTGGGAAGTATCTGCCCTGCCTTCCGGTCAGATTCCTCCCAAACCCATGCTACCTTCCCCCTACGGGAAGGGTTGTCTCAAAACAGAAATCTTTATCGGAAATGCAACCCTGGGATTATAAAGCAAAAGGCATCGAAAGATGCCTTTTGAACCCATTTTAAAACAGGTAACCCAGGAATTCTAAAAATTTATAGTCAAGCCGGGATTACTTAAAAAGTGAATCCGGCAAATACGGTGATCGCCTGACTTTTCCATTTCTCACGTTGGTCAATGGCATTGAGATTGCTCAGGCCCACCTCATACCGGGCACCGATATTGATGAAGGGCAGTTGAATCCATAATCCACCCACCCCAGCCCAGTCAGCGGTTTTAAAAATATTGCCATTGCTTTTCAGGCTGTCAATAGTTTGGCTAAGTACATTGCCATACTGAGGCCCTAACTGCAGTTTCACCCTTCTACTGGGGCCCAGGTTGATGTTCAATAACAGCGGAACCTTAAGATAATCGAGTTTGGCCTTCTTTTGGCTTCCATTGAGAAACAAGTCGTCGTAAATATCGGTGGTGGAATTGGCAAATTGAGATGAGGACTGGACAAAATTGAATTCAGGCTGAAGGCCAAAGGTCCTGGAAAAATTAAATTGCATGAAAGCGCCCAGCAGGTAATTGTAATTAAACCCGGAGCGATAAGATTGTCCCTGAATTTTATTGATATTGACCCCAGCCTTGGCGCCGATTCTGAAAAAGCGTTCATGGGCTTCAAAGCGGTCATCGCGGTCCCTTTGGGCAAAAGCGCCCAATGTGAGCAGCAGCATCGAGGCTAGTAAAAGCGGCCTTTTGAAGAGATTTCTTTTGTTTTTCATAAAAATCAATTTTATGCCAATAGGAATTGGCGGGTGAAATAGTGGGTTTTAAGTGTTGTCAATTCCAGTGACCCCTGACCCAGATCCAACCGTCTCTTCTTTGCTGCCAATGCCCTGGAATATATCTATGAAATCTGTGTTTGGGTACCGCCCAATAACCAGGGTGATATAGGTACCTCGTTCCACCCCAGGTCCATTCTCCTTCAATCCAGACATAACCGGGACCCGGCGCATGGGGTCTGACATAATGTGGGGGTATGGGTTTGCTGCGAACCACCACATAGGTGGGACCACAACCCGCCAAAAAGAACTCCAGCATAAAAAATCCGACCCATGTGAAGATTACCTTTTTCATCCCAGTAATTTGAAGTTAGATAATTGAATTTTGAAATAGTTTAAGAGAATTTATTTTGTAAAAAATCTTAACATTTCTTAACAAGTCTGAGATTTCCATGATTGAAAGACTTCAAAGTGATCACGGATATTTTTTGCAGTACTTTTGTGATTGCACTAATTTATTTATTATGATCACAAACGAAGTGGCCGTAATTGGCGGAGGCACCATGGGTAACGGTATTGCACACGTGTTTGCCCAACATGGTTTCAAGGTAACCCTGGTAGATGTATCGGAAGCCCAGTTGGAAAAGGCCCTTGGATTGATTGGCAGGAACCTCGACCGTCAGGTAAACAAAGGGACTTTGAGTGAACCTGAAAAAATGGAAACCCTGCAGCGTATTGCTACTGCCACCTCAATTGAGGAAGGGGTAAAAAATGCGGGACTGGTCGTGCAGGCTGCTACTGAGAATGGGGACTTGAAGCTTAAGATATTTTCCGAATTGGACACCTTCACTTCCAGGGATTGTATTCTTGCCTCCAATACCTCATCCATTTCCATCACCCGAATCGCTTCTGCCACGAAAAAACCTGAGAAAGTGATCGGTATGCATTTTATGAACCCGGTTCCCGTGATGAAACTGGTGGAAGTGATCCAGGGATACCATACGGCTTCTGAGGTGACAAGTGAAATTGTGTCCCTTAGTGAGAAGCTCGGTAAAATACCCTGTTTAGTTCAGGATTATCCCGGATTTATCGCCAACCGGATCCTGATGCCCATGCTCAATGAAGCCATTTACAGCCTCTACGAACGGGTGGCCGGGGTAAAAGAAATTGATGATGTTATGAAGCTGGGGATGGCCCATCCTATGGGCCCCTTGCAGCTTGCGGATTTTATCGGTCTGGATGTCTGTCATTCCATCCTGGAAGTGCTGTATCAGGGGTTTCACAACCCGAAATATGCACCCTGTCCGCTGCTGACTAATATGGTGCAGGCCCGGGAATTGGGAGTGAAAACCGGATCAGGATTCTATGTATACACTCCGGGCGAAAAGACTCTTACGGTAAGTCCCCGTTTTGCGCTAAGTGGGGGATGAGGTGGGTGAAAAGGACAGATGCGGTATATTTTCAAGACCATACAGAACTTCCTGGAGCCTGAACCTGGGTATTCCCACTTCCATAGCGCAAAAGAGCTTCATTTCATTATTGAATATCCTGCACTGAAATTTTTTCATAACCCGCATAACTTCGTTGATCTCAGTATAGTTAAACTGAATCTGGTAGTGAACCTCAATGGGTCTTTGTATGATGTGGGAACACTGAAGGGCGAGCACGGCTGCGGTCTTATAGGCATGAATGAGACCAGGGATGCCCAGCAGGGTTCCCCCGAAGTAGCGTACTACGATGACCAGGGTATCAGTCAGGTTCAATGAGTCAATTTGGCCAAGTATGGGTTTGCCTGCTGATCCGGAGGGTTCTCCATCATCACCCGACCTGAATTGGACACCGTCGTATCCGATACGATACGCATAGCAAAGGTGAGCCGCCTTGGGATGGGCTTTCTTAACAAGTTGGAGTTGCTCTTTAAATTCTGTGGTATTGCGGATGCAAAAGGTAAAAGCCAGAAACTTGCTTCCCCGGTCCTTAAATTCTGCGGTACCTCCCTCCTCAATAGTATGATAAAAATCCATTGGGTCCCTTTCTATAAAATTTGCTGTCCGGGCGCAAAAATCGGATAATTCGCCAATAATCCCCTTTCTAGTCCTGGAAATCCGTCGCAATAAGCCTTAAAGGGGATAGGATGGTGCTGTGACGCGCTAATAAACTGCTTTTGGAGCGCCAGGGAGGAAAAAATAAATCAATTCCCTTCCGCAGGAAACTTGCTCAACTTTGGTTATTTTGCCGTACTGTAGCCTAATATACCTGAAATGTATAAAGTGCCTTATTTTTCTGATGGGAATGAAGCAGATATTCATGCCTTCATCCGGGAGCACAATTTTGTAATCCTTTCGGGTGCAGGGGCCGAAGGGTCGGTGGCTACCCAGGTGCCCGTGCTGGTTTCCGGCGAGGATGGCGAGTTGGTCCTGGAAGGCCATATTATGAAGAATACCGATCACCACAAGGCTTTTGCACAGGACCCCCGAACCTTGGTGATTTTTACGGGACCTCATAGATATGTGAGCGCCTCCTGGTACAAGGACCCAAGGGTGGCCTCCACCTGGAATTATATGACCGTTCAGGCCAGGGGGGTCATGGAACTTCTGGACGAACAGGACTCCAGGAACCTCCTTGAAAAACTGACCGACTTTTATGAACCTTCCCAGAGTCCGGCTTCTTTCAAGGAACTTTCACAGGAATATGTAGACCGAATGGTTAAGGCCATTATTGGTTTCAGAATCCGGGTGGAGTCCCTGGAGCATGTATTCAAATTGAGCCAGAACCGTGATACGGCATCCAGAAATAATATTATAGAACAGCTTCGCAGCCAGGACAATCAGGATGCCAGAAAAATAGCTGATGAAATGGAAAAGAGATTAAAAGACGTATAATTGCCCAATAGATGACCTTAACAAACTTAACCGCACAAATCCGCAGCAAAAATTCCTATCTGTGTGTGGGCCTGGACACTACTTTGGAAAAAATCCCGCCATCACTTCGCACGGGTCCGGATCCCATATTTGAGTTCAACCGCCAGATTATAGATGCCACAATGGACCTCTGTGTAGCCTATAAAATCAACACGGCTTTTTACGAAGTCATGGGGGCAGCCGGTTGGGACATACTGGCCCGTACTGCAGCCTATATTCCTTCCACCCACCTTAGGATCGCAGATGCCAAGAGGGGGGATATCGGCAATACTTCTCATCAATATGCCAGGGCTTTTTTTGAGACCCTTGACTTTGATGCAGTTACTGTGGCTCCCTATATGGGATCAGACAGCATCAGACCCTTCCTGGAGTATCCTGGAAAATGGACGATTGTCCTTGGATTGACCAGTAATGAAGGCTCCGGGGACTTTCAGCAACAGCCCATGGGGCAGGGGATGCTCTATGAGCGGGTGATCGAAAAGGTCAGTGGATGGGGATCCCCCGATAACCTGATGTTCGTGGTAGGCGCAACCAAAGCTTCTGAAATCGCATCTATCCGAAAAATCATACCCCATCATTTTTTATTAATTCCGGGGGTGGGATTTCAGGGTGGGAGCCTGAAAGATGTGTCCCAGGCCGGGTTGAATGAGCAGGTGGGGTTGCTGGTAAATTCTTCCCGGGCCATCATTTATGCCTCCCAGGAGGAAGATTTTGCTTCCGTAGCCCGGCAAAAAGCCCGGGAATACCAATCAGAAATGAAAAGTTACCTTTAAGATCTCGTTTGGGCATTGACAAAAACCCAAGTGGAATAGTCACGCATAATTCTAAATCTTATGGCACAGGATCTTTTTCAATCCCCCGATTATTTTGGTGTGGACGACCTCCTCACAGAAGAACACAAACTCATCAGGGAAAGCGTGCGCGCCTATGTGAAAAAGGAGATATCTCCTATCATAGAGGAATATGCGCAAAAGGCAGAATTCCCAGAGCAAATTGTGAAGCAACTGGGTGCACTGGGTTGTTTTGGACCTACCATTCCGGAGGAATATGGGGGGGGAGGATTGGATTATATATCCTATGGGTTAATGATGCAGGAACTGGAAAGAGGCGATAGCGGGGTGAGGTCTACGGCAAGTGTACAGGGGTCTCTGGTAATGTTCCCGATCCATGAATATGGTAGCCCGGAACAAAAAAGAAAATATCTACCCAAACTGGCAAGTGGGGAATGGCTCGGATGTTTTGGCCTCACCGAACCGGATCATGGCAGTGATCCGGGCGGTATGCTCAGCAATTATAAGGACATGGGAGACCATGTGATCCTCAATGGAAGCAAGATGTGGATTAGCAATGCCCCC
>JAJXYG010000246.1 GCA_021780705.1 Bacteroidota bacterium | reverse complement strand
AAGAGTGCGTTTGTCCATTTCTGAAATCAGCCGGATTGTGGAAAGTGATGGCGCGCAAATCCTGCATCTTAACATCACCATCAAGCCCGGGTCCACCCTGATGATGGTGACGCTCCATCTGAATAAAAGGGAATTGTCCACTATCGTAGCCTCCTTTGAGCGGTACGAATACAACATCATCTATTACGCGGGTGAAGAGCAGTTCGAAAACAAAATCGACCTCAACTACAAAAACCTCATGAATTACCTCGACATTTAATTTCTTCCTTTAGGGCGGCCATACTCCTGTTCCGGGCATGCTCCCGAAGAGGGGGCGATCGTGCAGGAGGAATCCTTTTGTGCCCATCCGGTCGGGGGCAGGTGATTTTCCCGGGAAATGTGAATTTTTCCAGGTCCATGACCGAGGCAGGGGCTTTTTGAAACAAAAGGAATTACTTTTACAGGTAAGGAATTGACATTCATTAACGAGCCATCATCGAAAGGTATATGCGAATAGCCATCTACAGCCGGGGTTTGGAGGGAGGTCAGCAGGACGATCTGAAGATTCTGCTTACCGAACTGGCCCGCTATAAGATCGAGCCGGTGATTTTCCAGAGTCTTTTCAACCAGTTTTATTCCTCGATTGATATTTCCGCACAGAAATATTCCACTTTCAACTGCCCGGAGGACCTGGAAGACATTGACTGTCTGATCAGCCTCGGGGGGGATGGCACCCTGCTGGATGCCGTCACCTTCATCGGGGGAAAGGGAATCCCGGTGCTGGGGATCAACTATGGCAGGCTGGGGTTCCTGGCCTCCATCAGCAAGGATGAAGTGCATAGCGCCGTCAAGGCCCTGGTGCAGCATACTTTCATGCTGGACAAGCGGACCCTGCTGCACCTGGATGCCAATATGCCGCTGTTCAACGGGGTGGCCTTCGCCCTCAATGAATTTACCATCCACAAAAAGGATACTTCCCCGATGATCAAGATCCATACCTATCTTAACGGGGAATTGCTCAATACCTATTGGGCCGATGGCCTGATCGTGTCTACCCCTACCGGGTCGACCGGGTATTCGCTGAGTTGCAACGGTCCGGTGGTATTTCCGGAATCGGCCAGTTTTGTCATCACTCCGGTGTCCCCGCACAACCTCAATATCCGGCCGCTGGTCGTACCCGACAGCACCATTCTTTCCTTTGAAGTGGAAGGCCGTACCGACGGGTTTTTGTGCACCCTGGACAGCCGGCGGGAGATAGTGACCAAGGAGGTATTGCTGGCGGTGAGAAAGGAATCCTTTTGCGTGAACCTGGTCCGGCTTAACGAAAATAATTTCCTGCAAACCCTCCGGAATAAGCTTTCCTGGGGGCTGGATAAGCGAAACTGAGCCCGGATTTAAATTTGGGTATATAATTAAAACCATGTTTCTTCGTTTTAACATCGTTATTTTTAAATCTAATTTGGCACCCTGGATGAAAAAATGCATTGCCTTCATTGCCCTGGTTTTTGCCATGGGCCCTGCACTGAAAGCCCAGATGGAAACCGTGGTATCCGGTGAAATCGGGGTGACGGGGGGCGCCGCCCATTATTTCGGGGACCTCAATCCCACGGCAAGACTGAACCGTCCCAAAATCGCCGTTGGGGCCTTCTATCGCAAACCCTTCGGGGATTATGCCGCCATCAGGCTTACCTTCAATTATGCCCAGCTCGGATACAGCGACATCTATAGCAACAACGAGTACCAGCGCCGCAGGAATCTCAGTTTCAATACGAATATCTTTGAAGTAGCCCTGAGAGGGGATTTCAACTTCTTTAAATACGACCCTACCGATATCTTTCACAGCTTTACCCCTTATGCAACCCTGGGAGTAGGCTTTTTCAGCTATAATCCCTATGCGTACCTGAAGGGACAGAAATATTACCTGCGTCCCCTGCATACCGAAGGTCAGACCATCGTCAAGGGACGCAAAGAGTACGGGACCATGGCGATGTGCATCCCCATTGGTTTTGGCCTGAAATACGCCGCCAACCAACAGGTGAATATTTCCTTTGAAATAGCCTACCGCTTTACCAGCACCGATTATATCGACGATGTCAGCACCACTTATGTGGGGATCAATAACTTCCCTGCCGGTTCCGTAGCCTCCCTGCTTCAGGACCGTTCCTATGAAACCGGGACTCCCATTGGCGTGGCAGGCAAACAGCGGGGCTTCAGCACCCAGAATGATTCCTACATCATGGCCCAGCTGGGAATCTCCCTCAATATTTTTGCCTATCACTGCCCCACGGTCAATTAAGCCTGACGCATCCCGGAGCTTGCCTGTCGGGACTTGCGAAGAATCAGCCCCGGGTTTTAATAATTGAAATTCCACTTGGAACTATTTCCTTAAATTTGCCGCCTGTTCAACCCGGGTAAATCCGGTTGAAGCCGCCAGCAAATGAGCCTTAAAGACAAATTAGATTCCCGGAAACTTCCCCGCCATATTGCCATCATTATGGACGGCAATGGCAGGTGGGCCAAGGAACAGGGAAAGGATCGTCTTTTTGGACATTATCACGGGGTGGAAAGCGTGAGAAATATCGTGGAAGGGTGTGCGGAGCTCGGTATCGGCTATCTCACCCTGTATGCGTTCAGTACCGAGAACTGGGACCGCCCCAAGGAGGAAGTAACCGGTCTGATGGAACTGCTGGTCCAGACCATCAAGCAGGAGGTAAGTACCCTGAACAAGAATAATATCAAGCTCCACGTCATTGGCAATACCTCCCTGCTGCCTGACTCTGCCAGGAACGAACTGCAGGAAGCCTGTCAGGCCACCTCCGCCAATACGGGACTGAACCTGGTAATGGCACTGAGCTATAGCAGCCGCTGGGAGATCGTCGAA
>JAJXYG010000160.1 GCA_021780705.1 Bacteroidota bacterium | reverse complement strand
GTCTTGTGCCGGGACCTTTCCCAATTAGGGGAACTGGTTACGGTCCCAGACGAAGCGGCGAATCTATTATCCTCTCCCGCAGCCCCTATCGTGGTGCTGCCCCAAAGACCCGGAGCCGCGCAACTGATTGCTACCGGCATGCTCGCCCCCGGTCTGCATACCCTGGGGGTTATGCTGCCTTATGGCCCCATGCTTGAAATCCTCATGAGTGATTTTATAAGGCCCGTAATAGCTACCAGCGCCAATCAGGGGAGTGCGCCGCTGCAATACCAAAATGAGGAGGCACTCGGCCACCTCAGCGGTATGGCAGACCTTACCCTGACCCATAACCGGGACATCCTCTCACCCCAGGATGACAGTGTCATATTGATTCCTCCCAAAACCCTTTCACCTATAATACTTAGAAGGTCAAGGGGACTTTCCCCTTCCCTGCCCGGGCATACGGTTCCGGACACCGGCGCGGTGCTGGCCACCGGGGCACTGCTCAAAAGCACCTTCACCCTGGCTCATCACGGAAATCTTTATACAAGTCAATACCTCGGAAATACTGAAGACTATGATACCACCCTTCGTTACCGGCATACGGTGGATCACTATCTTTCGTTGACCGGGGCAAAAACCAAGTCCATTCTTACCGACCTGCATCCCGGGTATTTTTCCAGTCACTATGGCCATGAATATGCCTTGACCCATAAAATCCCTCTCTACCGGGTACCCCATCACAAGGCCCATTTTGCAGCCGTCCTGGGGGAAAATGATCTGATGTACTCCAAAGATCCGGTTCTTGGAATCATCTGGGATGGCCTGGGCCTTGGCACTGACGGGAACATCTGGGGCGGAGAATTTTTTATTTACAAGGACCAGACTATGGAACGGGTAGCTTATTTCGAGTATTTTACCCTGTTACTCGCTGATAAGATGGCCCGGGAACCGAGGCTTTCAGCCCTATCAATAGCCACACCCAATACCGAAACGCTGGCACTGCTCAGAAATAAATTCTCGGCAGATGAATGGAAGATATACCCCAGGCTCCTCGAAAAAGAGGGAACTTTACAGACTGACTCCTGCGGCCGTTTGTTTGATGCCGTAGCCTCCCTGCTGGGTATTTGCGACATCCAGCATTTTGAGGGAGAGGCGGCACTTTTGCTGGAAGATCGGGCAAGAACCTATTTTTCCCTTCATGGTTATCAAATGAATGAATGGTATTTTGACCAGGCAGGATTAGGAACGTGCATCTCCGTGAAGAGTTTGATGCAGGACATTACCCGGGATATACACGCTGGAAAGAAGCCGGATTTTATTGCCGCCAAGTTCCACGATTCCCTGGTCAGGTTAATTGGTAATTTCGCCAGGGAAAAGCAGATTCACCGGATTGCTTTCAGCGGCGGGGTATTTCAAAACAGCCTGCTCGTAGACCTCCTAAGGCTTCAGCTTCAGGAATCGTATTCATTATATTTTCACCAGGACCTGTCACCCAATGATGAAAATATTTCCTATGGGCAAATGGTGTATTATATCTATAACATTGACCAGGTAAGAGATCACCCGGCAGGTGTACAAGAGCGCTTGAATCCTTTATCATCTGTAAAAAATCAGGAGGTGACAGTTTAAAATTGAAAATTCCGTAAATAAAAATATCATGTGTCTGGCCATACCTGGAAAAATTGAAAGTATTGAAAGTGACCTGGAAGGGTTGATCCGAAAGGGTAAGGTTTCCTTTGGCGGAATCATTAAAGAGATCTCCCTGGACATGGTCCCGGAAGCCGAAGTGGGAGATTATGTGCTGGTACACGTGGGGGTGGCTATCAGCCGGATCGACGAAGAGGAGGCCAGGCGGACCCTTGAATATTTCCGGGAGATTGGAGAACTGGAGGATCTTTCGGCCACAGAAGAATCCCCGGATAATTAATAATGTCATGAAGTATCTCAGTGAATACCGCGATCGGGAACTGGTGGAAACCTATCTCTCCCAGCTAAAAAAAATAACCACCCGCCCCTGGACCCTCATGGAAATCTGTGGGGGACAAACCCATGGCCTGGTTAAAAACGGGATCCTGGACCTGCTGCCAGATTCCATCCGGATGGTCCATGGCCCCGGATGCCCGGTATGTGTAACCCCCCTTTCCCTGATTGACAAGGCAATTTATCTGGCAGCGCAGAAGGAGGTCATCCTTTGTACCTATGGGGACATGCTGCGGGTACCCGGTAGCCACCGGAGTCTGCAGGAACTCAGGGCCCGCGGTTCCGATATCCGGATCCTGTATTCCCCCCTGGAGGCCGTGGAAATTGCCATAAAGAATACTTCCCGGGAGGTGGTATTTTTTGCGGTGGGCTTTGAAACTACCGCCCCCGCCAATGCGCTTAGCGTATTGCATGCCCACCGCCTGGGGTTGAAAAATTATTCCATCCTGACCTCCCAGGTGCTGGTTCCCCCGGCAATGGAAGCCATATTGCAGGATGAAAACAATGTCGTGCAGGGATTTCTTGCGGCAGGACATGTATGCACCATAGTGGGTATGGATGAATATTACCCGTTGGTGAATAAATACCGGATTCCTATTGTAGTAACGGGATTTGAACCGGTAGACCTCCTGCAGGGAATACTCATGGTGGTGAGTCAATTGGAAAAGGGGGAGCATCGTTTGGAAAACCAATATTCCAGGGTAGTTCGGCCCCACGGAAATCCTCATGCCCAGGAAGTGATTGGAGAAATCTTTGAAGTAAGTGACCGCCAGTGGCGGGGAATCGGCACCATCCCTTCCAGCGGATATGAATTGAAGCAGTCCTATCACCGCTATGATGCCAACCGAAAATTTTCAGTTCCATCCCCCGAAGTGAGGGAGTCCCCGGATTGTATTGCAGGAGAAATCCT
>JAJXYG010000181.1 GCA_021780705.1 Bacteroidota bacterium | reverse complement strand
GAATGGCCTGGGAATACTGGACCCGTGAGGGAATTAGTCCCAATACCTCAATTAGTATCTTACCAACATCTGTCCTGATTTCATATTGTTCTCCTATCCCCACCAGGTGGGCGGGCTTTAAATTTACCCCACCCTTTTTCACTTTACCGGACTGGATGGCTTCGGCAGCCATATTGCGGGTCTTAAAGATCCGTATGGCCCATAAATACTTGTCTAGCCGAAGCTTTTCTTTTGGATCCATGAACAAATGTAAAAAGGAATTCCCGATTGGAGTTTATTTGCGGCATCCCGAATACTGAAATAAACTTCAACCTGTCCAATTTTGAAGGTTGCTGAAAATAACCAGGATAGTTCAACCAAGGGACTGGTGTATGGAAGCCTATCCCTGAAAGGGTTTCCCACCATTAATTTAGTTATAGAGGCTACTCAGTTCATGCTTCATTTGCATGACCAGGTCTGATTCATTTTCATTGCCATTGGAAAACAAGTCTTCGGCACTGGTGAAGTCTTTGTAGAAAGATTCATTTGCCTTCTTGTCTATGTCAATGGCAGAACCGCTCAGGCTAATCCCTGCAAATAATCCTTTGCTTCTGGAGTAGGAATAGACCTCAGCTTCCATTTTATAATCGGTGCTGGCAGTGGAATTTCTGCCTACAGGACCCGCTGTGGCAGAAATATCGCCCCCCAGGGTAAAGCTTCCGTTTCCGATCTCCTGAAGGGTACTTCTCTGCTTGAAAATCAATACCAGATCAACTGCCTGAATACCCACCTGGAAGCCCAGGCTTCCGCCTGTAATAGTTACAAATACCGGATTACTCCAGGTTCCGTCAGGGAGTTTGACCATGGCAATTCCCTTTCCTCTTTTTCCTGCCAGGACAAAACCGGCATTGATCATTTTCGGCACAATGATAATCCCCTGAGAGATGTCCAGCAACTTTTCAGGAATTCGCTCCTTCATGCTTCCAAAATCCTTCAGAACCTGGGTGGCATTTTCGATCTTTTCATTAAGCTTACTGATATCCTGGCTTTTTACCTGAATGAAAAATAAAGAAAGCGCGCAGGTCAATATCACAAGTTTGTTCAGCTGTCTTACCATGATTCAGTGGAGTTTAAGGTGATAAATAAGAGATAATGAATTAATAATTTGACAAGTTTAATGCCATTAGCCCATTGAAAATGCCATAGCGTTTGAATTTCAGAAAACTTTAGGTTTTCTAAGGATCCGAAATTGCGGCCTGAATACCAAGTTTTTGGATAACAAAAAAGCCCTCCATTTAATGGCAGGGCTTGTCGGTCTTATAGAAAGATCTTACTTGCTGGGTGATTAATCCTTGTTTTCCGCAGGAGTTTCAGTGCCGGGTGCTTCTGCGGCAGGAGCAACTTCTTTGGCTTCTGCAGCAGGTTTCGGAGCCGGGGCTTTTTCAGTCTTCTTCACAAAGACCGGTCGGGCAGCTGCCCTGGTCTTTTTGTGAGATTCCTGCCTCTTTGCAAATTCAGCATCGTGTTCGGCGCTCCACTTGGTAAATTTCTCCATAGCAGCCGCTTCATCAAACAGGCCCAAACTTACCCCTCTGAGGAGGTGCTTCAAATAGAGTACTCCTTTAAAGCTCAGAATTCTCCTCACTGTATCAGTGGGTTGTGCCCCTTTGTGAAGCCATTCCAATGCTTTTTGTCGGTCAATTTGAATAGTAGCCGGTACAGTTAACGGATTGTAGGAACCTAATTTCTGAATAAATTTTCCATCTCTGGGGCTACGGGCATCTGCAACGACTATGAAGTAAAATGGTCTTTTCTTAGAACCATGGCGTTGCAATCTCATTTTTACAGCCATAAAAAATAGAAATTTTTTTTGGGTTGTGATTAAATTTAGTTTCTAAAGGAGTGCAAATATAAGGCGATAGGATCAAAATTACAAAACATAATAAAAAAACCATCTCCTCTTTATATATGATTTAATTACTGGTATAAGCTATTGCAAAATCTCCCGCATTTCCTCATCTTTTGCCTGTCCCGGTCAATCTTCCCATGGGCATCTTATTCATCATTTTCATCATATTCTTCATCTGATCAAACTGCTTGATGAACTGGTTGAGTTCTGCTATTTCCTTGCCGCTGCCCTTGGCAATCCTTTGCTTCCTGCTGGGATTGATAATATCCGGATTACGCCTTTCTTCCAGAGTCATGGAGTTGATCATGGCCTCGATTCCCTTGAAGGCATCATCATTGATATCCAGGTCTTTCATTTGTTTGCCCACCCCTGGAATCATTCCCATCAGGTCTTTTAGATTTCCCATCTTTTTGATCTGCTGGAGCTGGATCTTAAAGTCCTCAAAATCAAACTGGTTCTTTCGGATCTTCTTTTCCAGTCTGGCTGCCTGGGCTTCATCGAACTGCTCCTGCGCCTTTTCCACAAGGCTCACAATGTCTCCCATACCCAGGATCCTTTGGGCCATACGGTCCGGATAAAATATATCCAGGGTGTCCATCTTTTCCCCGCTGCTGACAAACTTAATCGGTTTGTGAACGGTGGACTTAATGGATATCGCCGCCCCACCCCGGGTGTCCCCATCCAGCTTGGTAAGGACTACCCCGGTAAAATCAAGCCTTTCATTAAATGCAGCGGCCGTATTGACTGCGTCCTGCCCCGTCATGCTGTCCACCACAAAAAGGATTTCCCCGGGAGATACCGCATTTCGAATATTGGATACTTCATTCATCATCTCCTCATCTATAGCAAGCCGGCCGGCAGTATCAATGATCAGTACATTCTTGTTTTTGGTCTTGGCTTCCTTTATGGCATTCTGGGCAATGGCCAATGCATCCTTATTTTCCGGTTCTGCATAAACTTCTACCTGAATTTGTTCGCCCAGAATTT
>JAJXYG010000262.1 GCA_021780705.1 Bacteroidota bacterium | reverse complement strand
ACATAACCACCTGCAAAGCAGGTGGATTTCTGAGGGGAATTAAATACTCCAAAAAATGAGACTTGGGATACTCTTGTTCATGCTCCTGCCCCTGGCAGTGCCTGCACAGAAAATCCAGATCCTGCAAACGGGCAGAATGACCTCCCTGAGAGGACTTAGTGTCGTAAATGACCGGGTGATCTGGGTGAGTGGAAGTAATGGAACCGTAGCGGAATCAGTGGATAGCGGCAAGACCTGGAATTGGATCCAGGTAAAAGGATTTGAGAATACTGATTTCAGGGATATTGAAGCTTTTGATGACAATATTGCCGTCATCATGGGAGTTGGGGATCCCGCTTACCTACTTCGGACTATTGATGGAGGTCAGAACTGGGAATTGGTGTATAAGAATACTACCCCAGGTATCTTCCTGGATGCCATGGAATTTTGGAATGATGAAAGCGGAATTGTAATTGGTGACCCCATTAAAAACCGGTTTTTCATTGGCAGAACCTTTAATGGCGGAAATTCCTGGCAAACCATACCGGAAAAAAATTATCCAATAGCTGACAGCGGGGAAGCCTGCTTTGCGGCAAGCGGCACCAACATACGAAAATATGGAATGGACGCCGCCTGCTTTGTAACCGGGGGACTGCATTCCAGGCTGTTTTTGAAAAATAAGATCATTGACCTTCCCATCGCCCAGGGCAATGAAAGCACTGGTGCCAATTCCATAGCCCTGAAAGATCTGAAGCATATGGTAATCGTGGGAGGCAATTACCTTAACCCGGATTCGGTTTTCCATAATTGCGTGCTCAGTACGGATGGTGGCAAGACCTGGAAATTTCCAAAAGAAGGTCCACATGGCTACCGAAGTTGCGTGGATTACATCCATAAAAATGAGTGGATTACCTGCGGACTCAACGGGGTGGATATAAGCCGGGATGGAGGGCTCCACTGGGAAAAAGTCTCAGGAAAAAGTTTCAATGTTTGCCTGCGCGCCAAAAAAGGAAGAAGCGTTTTTCTAGCAGGAAATCATGGCACCATAGCCAGATACATTGACCGGCAGACCCGTTAGACCCTACCCATTATACCCTATTTAGTGCCACTTAATGATAGAATCACCTTCCACTCCTGGGCAGTCACTGGTTGAACTGACAAACGCCCAATCCTGACCAGTGCCATATCCTTTAGGCGGGTATCGGACTTGATTTGTTCCAGGGATACGGGCTCTTTTAATCTTTTATACGCCTCCAGGTCTACCGCTATCCATCGTTCATCCGAAGTAGTCGGATCAGGGTAATTTTCTCTTAAAACCCTGGCAATACCCACAATTTCCATTCCCTCATTACTGTGGTAATATAAGACCTGATCCCCCTTTTTCATCCCTCTCAGGTGAAGTCGGGCAGCATAATTTCTTACTCCGGTCCATGAGGTAGTCCGGTCGGCCACCAGTTGGTCCCAGCTATATACGGAAGGTTCTGATTTGACAAGCCAAAAGTTCATAGATTCTTAATTGAAGGTATCCAATCCCCAGAAAAAGGTGTGCTAAAATAACCAATTGTAAAGAAAATTCCCTCCTTTACGAATGCGCACAGATCCGGCATAATCTGACACCCACTCCCGCCTCAGGGGTATAATGCCATACTATAATGATCAAGGGCCTCAATGAGAAGACAGCCTGTGTCAAATCGATACCGCATTTTTCGGGCTGTTTGACTTACCGCTTTTTGGATCTGGGTCTCAGGGTTGTTTGCTGAAGGCAATTGCAGTACTCTATTGAATTGAATATTTCTGATCCCGCTTAACTCATGCAACTTCCTGCGCAGGATCTCCAGATGAGGGATTTGTTTTCTTAATTCCAACCACTGGAAGAACTTATCCAGATGCGTTTCCAGAATTTGAAGCGCTACGGGTACTTCTGCGGCCCTCAATTTCAGGTTTTCATCCAGCGCATTAGATATCTGATCCACGGAAATCAGATTGATATGCGACAGGTCTCCCACTCCATTTTCTGCATTGGAGGGAATCGAAAGATCAATAATCAGCTTCCTTTCATTGGCAGAAATATCTTCCTTTAAGAGGATGGGGCTCGGAGCACTCGTAGCGAGGAAAATTACATTTGCCCGGGCTATTTGTGCACGAATTTGTGATACGGAGGCGCAGTGGATAGACAAATCCAGGGCAAGCGCCTCCGCCTTTTCCAGACTGCGGTTAATCACGGTTATATTTGAATCGGGGAAGAATTCCAATAGATTCCTGCAAAGGTTTCTGCCGATTTTACCAGCGCCGAAGACCAGAAACACCGGACTATGAGAGAAGGTCTCCAGGGTACTTACATATTTAACCGCCAGGAAAGAAACGGAAACAGAACCATTGCTGAGCCTGGTTTCCGTCCTAATTAACTTGGAAGACTCCAGCGCACTGTTTACCATTCTTTGCAAGACTCCTCCTGCAAGATGGTGGCTCACTGCGGTCCTGAATGCCTTTTTAAGCTGGCTGACAATTTCATAATCCCCGAGAATCTGGGAATCCAGGCCTGCGGCCACACGGTGTAAATGCCGTATCGCTTCTCTTCCCCGCCTGCAATACCCTTTTTGAACAAAAAGGATCATGTCGCCTTTTGAATGACAGCAAATCAGACCCGCCAATACAGCGGGATTTGGAGCAAACGCATATATCTCAGTACGGTTACAGGTGGAAAGTACAAACACATCACTTATTCCCCGGGAACTGGCATCCTGCAACAAAGCCTCATACCCTGTTTCAGAAATGGAAAATTTACCCCGGATATAGGAGTCCGAATTTCGATATCCAATTCCCACCACAAAGAAATTCTCCAGATTACAGTCAGCTGCTTTCAACATAAATAACCCTTTTTTTTTAAAAGACTAAAATCGGCA
>JAJXYG010000058.1 GCA_021780705.1 Bacteroidota bacterium | reverse complement strand
TGAACCCCACTTAAGCGATTTATCTTTGTGGCAGTTTGGGGGGGACCACCCGGGTGTTGGACAGGAATACCCCGCCAAAGATCAGGAGCGCGGCCACGACCCGTACCAGGGAAAGTTCCTCTCCCAGAAACCCCATGGCAATCACTACGGCAAAAACCGGTTGGGAATAAATATAGGCCCCTGCCACCGAAGCACTTAGCTTCTGGATTCCGTAGGCATTGAACAAATAGGCCAGGAAAGTGCCCGGGATGGTCACGAGCCCCAGCAACCCCCAGTCCTTCAGGGAATACAAAGACCAGTTAACTGCTAAAAACTCTCCGTAACTCACCGGCAACACCAGGAAAAAGCCAAAGGTGAACACCCACCGCATCACCGTGGCGGCAGAATAGGTATTCATAAGAGGTTTGACGAGGATAAAATAAAAGGTGTAGGCCACTGCACTGAGAAGCACCAGCAGATCCCCTTCCATCGCATTTTCTCCGGCATGTCCCTGCGCCCTCATCGAGACCAGCAGGATGGCCCCGCTGGCACCCAGGATGAGCCCTGCCATCTTCTGATAAGTCAGATTTTCCTTCAGAATCCGGGCGGCAAGCACCGTAATCAGGATCGGAGTCATCAGGGTAAGCAATGCCGCGTGAATGGAATAGGTCAGCGACAGCCCCTTGATAAAAAGCATCTGGTTCAGGCCTATGGCAGCCGCTGCACAAAGCAGCAGACGGGGAAGATCCCGTCGTTTCAGTGAAGGTTCTCTTTTTCCAAAAAGGGGCAGGCTCCAGAACAGCACCAGAGAGACCCCGATCCGTACCAGGTTGATGGCAAAGGGACCTCCTTCATTTTTCCCGATCAGGTATTTGATGGCGCTGTAATTGGTGGCAAAGAAAAAATTGGTGCCCAATAATCCAAGATGTGCTTTTAGCTTTTCTGACCAGACCATTTTTGGGGGGATAGATTTTCAGGATTTAAGGGAACTCACCCAACCAGTGATCACCTGCAGATATTGATTGCAGTCATATTCGGGAACCCGGCCGTCAAATCGGGAGGCCTCCTCAAGAGCACGGGAGAGTGAAAACCCCTGTTGAGGGGTGCAGTAGAAGTATTTATTTTCCATGAGGTGGCGGGCCAGGTATTCCTGTTCCCCCTGCCCGGGAGTGGGTACCAGGACCGCTCTTTTTTTCAGTTTCACCAGATCCATCACCGTAGAATAGCCGCAGCGGCTGATCACCATATCCGATTGCAGCATGGCTTCATTGAGCGCCTGGGCTCCCATGAAATTCACCACCCGAATATTATCTTCTATCACCACCCTTTGCTCTTCACCTGCAAGTCCCCTTACCATAAGGACCTTGCCTTCATAATTTTTCAACCCGGCACGCAGCAGGTTTTCAAAAAGGGTGCGCTGGGGTTCGGGACCGGACAGGATTATGAGCAGGTCGGACTGAATATCTGAAGGTTCCCTTTGCATGAACCGGGATATGGGACCCAGGTAATGAACGGGGACGGCCAGGGACTCAGGTTTGGAAAGTGCCCCTGCCAGCCTGCGCACCGCATCATCGGGTACCCAGCAGGCGTTATACTTATTGATGATACGGCGGTGCCACCTGCCTGCCCATTTGTCCAAAAGGGAATGACCGGTTTTTATGTGAAGCTGATGGGTAATATACACCGAGGGAACCCGGGTACTCCACATGCCAAAGCGGTTGTCCGAGATCACGCCCTCAATTTGGTGCTCCTGAATAAGGCGACGAAGCAACCGGTGATCTCGACGATAGTATAACCACAGTTTGGGCACCTGTAATCCCATAACCCACCCGTTACGGGATCCGGTCCCGGAGTACCTGATTTCAGGGGATTTGCACCGTAAAATTACGGTGTCAGGAAATTCTTTTTTTAATAAAAAATACCCCCTTCCGGAGGCCAGAATATACACCTTACAATGCAGGGAAATCAGGGCATCAATTATTGAAATACAGCGTGTTGCATGACCCAGTCCCCAATCCAGGGGGGCTACCAGGACCCGGGTCGCATGGGGGTCTCCGTTAAAATTTTTGGGGCCGTGCTCCACTTGGCAATAAATATTTGTGAAAATAGTTTATCTTAGGATAATATTTTATGAAAATCAAGGTTGGAATCCTGTCCCTTTTGTTCGTGTTGCTTGCACTACTTGCAATAAGCTGTAACTCTTCGAAGAAGGTTTTTTGCGGTTGTCCAACTGAACATGGGATGGTGGGATATTAGACTATAAAAACCAAATCCAATATGAACAAATTTAACCGAGACCTCCTGGTTTTGTTCAAAGAAGAATTAGCGAGCCCCCAGGCCATAGAGCATGAAGTCGAGATGCTTCATGAATTATTGTATACCGTGGAAAAAATAGACAATCTTACGGTAGCCCACGAAGTAATTGATGTAAACAAATTCCGGATCAGTGCGGGTCATTCCCTGGTTACCAAAACCCTGGGTCAAAAGCAAATGAAACCCTTTATCTTCCTTTTTAACAAGAATTGATTTCTCTCCCCTCTTTTTTATCAGCATCCTAGCTGATCGTCCAGGTTTCCCTGCCTTGTAATATTTTATCCAGATCTCCCTTACCCTTTGTAGCAATAGCCTCCTGAATCTGCAGGCTCATCTGATCTTCGTAGCATGCCCTTTCGGTTTCAAAGAATACTCCGAACGGTCTGGGCAGATGGCCATCCTTATGCGGATTGTCGAACAGGCGGGTCAGTATCTGGGCCTTGTAAAAATCCTTTTCGTCATGGATCCAAAGGTCACTGGCAGAATTGCCATTGCTGTCAAGATCCACTACCACGGGTTTGAACCCGTCGAGTTTGATTCCCTTGTTGCGGGCAGCACCAAAGACCAGGGGTTTGCCATGCTCCAGGAAGAGCGTCTC
>JAJXYG010000390.1 GCA_021780705.1 Bacteroidota bacterium | reverse complement strand
TGAAGGGTATTTTGATCCGGCCATCCACCGTCCAGATAGATACTACCGATCCCTGGTGGGAGTAGGAAAGTACCCGGCTGTCATAGGCAATACAGCCCCCTCTTTTAAAGCTTCGCTGCCTTTTCTTGTCCAATTTGTAACTGTCGGCCACTTTGGCAATACAGCGAATGACCATCTGGGAACTCAGCTCATAGGAAGATTTAAGCGAATAATACATCTCATGGTGGATCGTGTACCTGCTCCAGATTTTCTTTTCAAAACAGACTTGAGAGATCTCGTTACAGGCATCATTACACAGTGCCAGGGTCTTTTTCAAAGACTCCTGTTGCCTGAAATCTGGCAGAAGTTTTATTTTCAGGGTAAGATTCACCAGGCACCAATCAGACAATTACTTGAAAATGTAAAATTAAGGATAGCAGTGATAGAAAGTGTAATTCATCCCCCTTTAAATACAGCGGGGATCCTCTACCAGTCTACATTTCACCATTTTTTAACCAAAAAAAAGGAACCGGCAATTCCTCCCCGCTAGCCGAGCTACGGGGTATCCTTGCCGTTATTTGATGAAGTATTTGAGGGACTGGATTTTAGCCAGGATCATAAAACCCTGATGGTTAGTGTGGAAGAACCCCTTTATAATGATCGCCCCCGGACGGGAATCAATGACTCCATTGGCAACACCCGGTTTATTCAATTCAGTCTTTCCACCCGAAGGCCTCTGGGGGAATTTGCCTACCAGATAAGTCCGGTGGCCCATCCCCCTGTTACATCCTATGGATATCGTATGAATGGAATTTCAGATATCCTGACGGTGGGGAAAAACAGGTTGCTGGTTCTGGAACGCTCTTTTTCAGTTGGATGGCCGGGATGCAGTATAAGACTGTACCTGGCTGATTATACCCATGCACAAAATATCATCCGGGATTCTTCCCTGGAGCTTCATCCCCCCACCCGGTACCTCACTAAGAAACTTCTGGCGAACCTGGATTCGCTGGGTATCTATGTCGATAATATGGAAGGAGTTACGTTTGGTCCCAGGCTCCGTAACGGTCACCAGACCCTGATCCTCATTTCAGACAATAATTTCAATCCATTTCAAAAAACCCAGTTTCTGTTATTTGAAATACGGTAAGGGATCCCCCGGGATAAATTCTCCAAAAAAAAATTTCTTTCGCGAACCCATATGGAGACCCGTCGAAAGAAATTTTTTATGACAGAGATTAATCAGATCAGTGGTTATCCGGTGCCGGTGGAGGCGGTGGCGGCGGAGGTCCCTGCATCATATGAGCGCCCATTGGGGGTTTCTTTTCCGGATGAGGATCCCCTCTGTGGCAGGTGTAGCAGGTCACGGTCCGCAACATAAACTGCACGTCCGAGGTAGAATCGGTGGCCTGATCCATCCCTTTATTCATATCATGGTCGTGGTCCATGTCATTATTCATGGCCATATCATGGTCGTGATCCATGTCCTTTTTCATATTCATATCATGACCGGTATCGCCTTCCTTATGAATGCCCATGTCATGATCCTGATCCATATCATGATGGTGACCCATCATCCTGAAGTAGTTTTTATTAATAGCAATAGACATCAGCATCATTTTCCTGGCGACCTTCTTCTCCATCTTGTCATCGCTGGCAAAGTCCGGCCATCTTTCCCCTTCCCTCTTGACATGGCAGAAATCACACTTCACCCCTAATGAAGCGGTGAAAAAGTGCATGACACTGTCCAGATCATGATGGGAAATATCCTTGGGGAGTACCTGTAAGTTCTTATATCCGGGTTGGGGGGAGATAGTGAACGCCTGAAAGAGTAAAATGGCTACCACACAGGTTGCCAAGATAGAGAGACTTTTTTTCATGGTGTCGTTTTTTTTTCGAAAGTATTTAATATTTTTTAACTTTTTGGAATTTAGGAATCATTTTGCAGAATTATTGTTTATTTAACTTTTTCAACGTGGTGTGTATAAGTAAATTACTAAAAATGGAATTCCGGAATTTATATTTGAAATAACACCCGATTGATCCGGAATTTTTATTCAATAATTTAAACGAACCCGATTGACAGAAACTATCATCAACCTCGAAACTGTAAATCCTATTGAATTCTTTGGAGTAAACAATGGCAAACTCGACATCCTGAAAAAGAAATTCCCGCGACTTAAAATCCTGAGTCGGGGTACCCAAATCAAACTTAGCGGGGCTCCTGAGCAAATTGAAGATGCCAGGGACAAGATCAATCTCGCGGTCCAGTACCTGGAAAGAAATGGGCATATGACCGAAAATTACCTGGAGCAGATCCTGGGCGGGGATGACGAGAAGACCATTGACAACTTTATTGAAAGGAATCCCAATGATATTTTGGTCTTTGGGCCCAATGGAAAAACGGTAAGGGCAAGAACGGCCAACCAGAAAATGATGGTAAATGCAGTAGACAAAAATGATATTGTATTTGCCATAGGTCCTGCAGGAACCGGCAAGACCTATACCGCAGTAGCCCTGGCGGTGAGAGCCCTGAAAAACAAACTGGTAAAGAAAATCATCCTTACCCGACCCGCGGTAGAGGCGGGAGAAAGCCTGGGTTTTTTGCCGGGAGACCTGAAAGAGAAGATTGATCCCTACCTCAGACCTTTGTATGACGCCCTGGATGACATGATCCCTGCCGACAAGCTGGGTTATTATATGACTACCCGTACTATTGAAATTGCACCACTTGCTTATATGCGTGGCCGTACCCTTGATAATGCCTTCATCATTTTGGATGAAGCCCAAAATGCCACCGATCTTCAGCTTAAAATGTTCCTTACCAGAATTGGTTCAAATGCCAAGGCCATCATTACCGGTGATGTGACCCAAATCGATTTGCCGCCCAAGGTAAAAAGCGGTTTGGAAAAATCCACCCGGATTTTGAAGCATAT
>JAJXYG010000076.1 GCA_021780705.1 Bacteroidota bacterium | reverse complement strand
TCACATAGGCAAACGAAAGCGGAAGCGGTTTGAGTGTAGACACTGCGGAAACAGTATGGATGCTGACTTTAACGCCAGTAGAAATATTGCGACGCGCAGGCGTTGCCATAAACCATCCTGAAAACTCGGCTATGTGTTGTACTTTGAATCACTAGTCAGGGTTAAATACCCCGTCAGCTCGGCTAGCGGGGTAGTTTATTAAACGAAAAACCATCAATCAAATAGTCCTTCAAAATTTTGTTAGCCCATATTCGAAATTGTGCACCACTTTGGGACTTCACACGAAATCCAACAGATATAATGACATCGAGGGAATAATATTCAATCTTCCTTCTAACCCTGGATCCTCATTCATTTTGAACCATCAAGGATTCCTTGACAGTTACCTTTCTACCTAACTTATTCTCTATATATATGTTATTGATGGGCAAGCTTATATTCTGTCTCGTTTGCTGAAATGATTCTACCATTTGTACCTGGCTCAACCATACGGTATTATTCTCAAACCTACCTTCAATTGAAGGTTGACCCTTTTTTTGTGTCGTAAATAACAATCTCTCCCTTATCTTCCATATTAAAACAATTTTACGATTAACTAGATTTTCCAAATAACAGGGTTCTCACTATAGGCAACCCCTTGAAATACTTTTATGATTAAGACGTCCACCCACAATACCCCGAACCGTAATGCTGAAACCTATATATTGTGAATTTTATCTCTTAATAATTTAATCCTGTAATAGGAAGAAGAATCCTATTTTACAATGATCTGGTGAGGATCCCTGACGATGATTTCAGGCTTCCCTTTATAGATCAGGATTCTTCCCGTCACACAAATATCCTTATCCCGGTAATAGGTTTCCGGTGGGTTAGGAAAATTCCCGCGGTCATCCCCCCATATTACAATCGTAAGCGGAGAATCCGGATAAGGGGCTCCCAGGTCCAGGAAGGTGGGCTTTCTGCCAGAGGAAGAAAGAAACTTGGTGCCATAGACCCGCGTACAGATCTTCACCTCTTTTCCTTCATAATTTTGTGCTTCAGATATGGGTACGGTAGGCACAGTCGTATCCGCCTGCAGGCTATGAGGCCTGGAGGCCGGCACTGCCGGCGCGGCCACATTCCTGAAATATTTTTCCAGTACCCCGGCAAGCCTTACTCCTGCAAAGAGAAGTTGTCTTTCTATGATGGGGGTTGCCATCCGAATATAGTTTAGCCCGATTTTATGCCCCTGCACGCTATATACTTTCCCCAGATAACTCCTGGATTCATTTGCCCAAGCAACGATGTTGATTTGTTGTATTTGTTTCAGCCTGGCAGGGCTAAGAGCCTGGCTACCCAGTACATCCGTTAACGACATATGGTCATAATCAATAATTTCGGTATCCCAAACCTTATGCAGATTGGTGCCCCTGCCCAGGAAGGATACCTGGAACAAGTTGCCTCCTTTGTCATCAGGGTAACCCACATGGAGAGGCTGGTGGATATCTCCCACCAGGTGTAACAGATAAAGCAGCCGGATTTTGATCTCATCCTGGCTGAGAGTAGGCGAGTGGTTCAGATCCTGAAGGGTACTCAACAGCACCCCGACCACGTTTTCTCCCTGAACCGCAGTAGCAGGCTCCCCTTTTTCAAAATCGGCGTAATGATAGGGCTTCATGTAATTATAGGCGGGATCACTACGCACCTCATCCATCCAGTTGGCTGCTTGCTGGATGCTCATTCCTCCCAGATAACCCATTACATGGGTACGGGTCTGGGGATCCAGGTATTTGAAGGCGACTTCTGCAATCAAGGCATGCCCTTTGGAACCCCAGGCAAAAGAGAAACGGGGAAAAAATAGCAGGGATAGGAATAAGACGATTAGGATACGTTTCATGATTATAAGGTCAATTGGTGAGAGACCCCGCAAAGCTAAATCGCCTGATCCAGATTTGCACCTTTTAGATAATTAAAAAATGGGGTGGTTATCATTTTGCCATAAAGGGTATTTTCCATTCCCTATTTAAAATCTTGGGTAAAGGAATATTATATATGTAATCCTTGCAATTACCGGGAATATCATCTGGTGACATGCTTTTGAATCTAATTGTATTCTGGTTCCCCGTTCTTCCTGGAGAGGTGTATTACTTTACAGGCAATTGAATAATAAATTCAGTACCCTCCCCTTCCCTGCTCTCCACTTTTATATCACCTTCATGGGCTTTGATGATATCATAGCTGAGGCTTAGCCCCAACCCGGTACCCACTCCGGTAGGCTTGGTAGTAAAAAAGGGCTGAAAGATTTTATCTAATATTTGTTTCGAAATTCCGCTACCGTTATCTGCTACCCGGATTTCGATATTCCCATCCTTCAAAGAGGTAGAAACCCTTATTCCGGGCTCATAGTGGGAGTCTTCCCCAAATCCCTTTTCTTTCACACTGACTGCATAAAAGGCATTATTGATCAGGTTCAGAATGACCCTGCCGATATCCTGGGTTACCACATCAATTTTAGGCAGGGCAGGATCAAAGGAGGATTCAAATTTTGCATTGAAGGTTTTATCCTTGGCGCGCAGGCCGTGATAGGAAAGGCGAAGATATTCATCACAGAGTGCGTTGATATCAGTAGGTTCCTTCTGGCCGCTGCTGGTCCGGGAATGCTGGAGCATTCCCCGGACAATGGAGCCTGCCCGGCTGCCGTGAAAATTGATTTTCTCCAGGTTTTGCTTGAGGTCTTCTGCGATTGACCGGGCATCTTCGAAGTCCCCCTTCTCAAGAGCTTCATTCATCTCATCGACGAGTTCGCCACTCACTTCGGAAAAATTGTTCACAAAATTGAGCGGGTTTTGGATTTCGTGGGCAATCCCCGCAGTCAGTTCACCCAGGGAGGCCATCTTTTCAGACTGGATCAGCTGCTTTTGGGTAGCTCTGAGTTCTG
>JAJXYG010000185.1 GCA_021780705.1 Bacteroidota bacterium | reverse complement strand
CTCCTGGTAACTGCATTATACGGTTGGGCACAGCAGCCTGCCTTTGTGACGGACAGCCTGGATGCCTATATTCAAAAAGGCATGAAGCAATGGGACATCCCTGGCCTGGCCATTGTAATTGTAAAGGACGGGAAAATAGTGGTAATGAAAGGTTATGGAGTGAGGGATCTGGCGACTCAGAGCCCGGTGGATAGCCATACTCTATTCATGATTGCAAGCAATACCAAATTGTTCACCGCAACCAGCCTTGCAGAATTGGAATACGATCATAAGTTGAGCCTGGATGACCACATTACCCAATTTTTCCCTCACTACCGGGTATATGATTCCACGACCACAAAGTTGCTAACCGTCAGGGACCTGCTTTCCCATCACCTGGGTACCAAAACCTTTCAGGGTGATTTCACTTTTTGGAACAGTACACTGAGCCGTACTGAAATCATGAATAAGATGAGGCTGTTAAAGCCCCCCTATAATTTCCGTCAATCCTATGGCTACTGTAATAGTTGTTTCCTCACTGCCGGACAGGTAATTCAAAAAGTTACGGGATTACCCTGGGAAGATTATGTTACCGACAGCATTCTCCATCCCTTGGAAATGGTGCATACCCATGCCTTGGGAAAGGGGATGGCGGGGATGCCGGATGCCGCCAGACCTTATACGAACAACTTTTCCGGTCACCTGGCCCTTTTGCCTTATGATGACGTGGATAATCTGGCTCCGGCCGGCAGCATCGTGAGTTGTGTAGGTGATATGGCCCATTGGTTGATGCTGCAACTGGACAGCGGGCGGTATAATGGAATGCAGATCATCCCCTGGCCTGTCTTGCAGCGTACCCGTCAAATGCAAACCATCATCAGCAGCACCAAAAGCTGGATCTTCCCCACCCATTATTACGGGTATGGGATGGGTATATTCCAGGGAGACTATGCAGGAAAACAGGTTTACGAACACACCGGCGGAGCTGATGGTTTTGTGACCAATACCTGCTTTGTGCCGGAGGAAAGACTGGGCATATGCATTCTCACCAATAATGACAACCAGGATTTTTTTGAAGCATTACGATATCAGATACTCGACGCATACCTGGGAGTGCCTTATGTCAACCGCAGCGAAGAATTCTATCACTTCTTCAAACCCGAATTTGACAAGCAGGTGCAAAGTGTGGATTCCCTCAAAAAGCGGGTAGTGGGAACCACGCCGCCACTTCCATTAAGCAGTTATGTGGGTAAATATGCCAATCCGCTCTATGGCCCGGTTCACATTACTTCCGATCATGACGGATTGGTTATTCATTTCACCCAAACCCGGAACCTTACCGGAAAATTGCAATATATGGATCATGGGGAATGGCTCCTGACTTACAGCAACCCTGCCTTTGGCATCTTTCCTCTTCGTTTTACCATTCAAGATGGCAAGGTACATTCCATGATGGTGAAGGTGAACGATTTTCTGGAATATGATCCCTATTTGTTTACCAAGGAGTAACGGGATGGGTTAGCGGGATTGGGCGTTGAGTTTCTGGATATTTAAATTCAAATTGAGCGTAAATTCCTGCAGGAGGGGGGTGACCGGCATTTCCTGGAATTTGATTGCTTCCTGTCCCGCAAAGTGTATACTTTCCAGCCTTGAATTATTTACACAAGCAATTTCACAAAAGTTATGTGTCAAAAAGAAGCCGTTTCAAGATTATTGAAACGGCTTGGTAGAATTTCTATTCTAGTAAAGGAAGGAATTATTTTACATATTCCTTATTGCCATTCTTGGTCAGATAATACTTTCCGCCCCTGGGTCCCTGGTAAATAGTTCGCCCTTTGGAATCAGTCCCAATAGCCTTATCCGGAGATGAAGTGCGTCGCGCGGCCGAAGTGCGCTTTACAGGAGCCACGGGGGATTGAGTCTGAGGGGCAGCGGGTGTGGCAGCACTGGCTTCAGTTTTTTTCTTCCGACTGGCACGAGGCTTGGGAAAGGTCACTGCTTCAGGAGCTGCGGTTGTTTCTTTTTTATTGCTTTTGTATCTTTGGTCGGGGGTGCCATCCTTATTTAGATGGGCGCCAGAGGTTTGGGCACTTACCGAAGTGGTAGTTTTTGCCTTCTTATGCTTTTTACTTTTGGTGGTTTGAGAATGGGCCACCAGGCCGGTACTGAACACAAGGGCCAGGGCAATTAGGATTTTTTTCATTTTTGTTGGTTTTTAATGCAATTTATCATTCGCCTCTATTTTGGATGTCATTAAATTGTCACCATCAGCCCAGGTGCTTCATTTTCGGGCTCAGAATAATGTATGGGTGGGAGATAGGTTTTCTTATAAAGACCCCCTGGCAAAAGACTCTCCCGACCGGCTTTTGTGGCAGGAAGGATGGCCTTTAAAATGAGGAGGCAGTAATTTATCCAAGGCCCTGTAAAAATCCTAAAATACACCTATCTAATAGAAAATCAATAGCTTGGAGCCCGTCCATTGGGCAATTTATGGTTAAAATGTGCGTTACCCTTCATGGCCGATCTCTTTTTCATTATTTTTATAAAAAAAACTATGCATCGATTTGTGTTGGGAGTCACCCTCCTGTTTTTAACCTGCCAGGGTTTTGGTCAGAATCTGGCTCCGGCAGGGACACTTCCTGATTACATCCGGTTGGGGACCATCCCTGATTTTGTCACCTATAAGGCACCGGACAGTACTCTTTTCACCCCAAAGGATATTCATAAAAATAAGCCCACCTTGCTGATGATATTCAGTCCGGAATGCAGCCATTGTCAACATGCCACTGCCGAACTGCTGAAGGATATCCGGCATTTCAGGAATACCCAGATCATCATGGTTACCTGGTTACCCTACAAAGAAATGATGGCATTTTACCGGGACTATAAAATTGCAGATCACCCGGAGATTACCATGACCTGGGATCCTAAATTCTTCTTCATTCCCTATTACCATGTTAGAATGTATCCCACTATGGTGGTGTACGATAAAGAAGGAAAATATGTGCAGAGTTTTAGCGGAGAAATCCAACTCAGTGACGTTTGGAAGGCGATAGGCTCAAAATAAATCCCTTCTTACCAAAATAAAAAGGAATCCAGTGCCGATTAGGGGAGTCCTTTTAATTGGCTGATAAATTTCTCGTTGTCATATCCGGCCATTCCCTGGTGTTTCATGACAAGGACGCCTTCCTTATTGATTACTACCGTGGTAGGTAGGGTACCACTGAAAATTTCTTCAGGCAGGTCACCTGCCTGCGTATAAAACGGAATGGCAAATCCCTGCTTCTTAAGGTACTGTCTCCCTTTCTCGGGTTCATTATCCTCATTAATGAAGAGAAATACGACCTGGCTGTCCCCTTTCATTTTAATGTACAGTTTATTCAAAGAGGGCATTTCTCCTCTGCAGGGAGGACACCAGGATGCCCAGAAATTAATGAATACGGTTTTTCCCCTGAGGGAAGAAGTAAGCATTACCTTCCCGGTGGAATCTGCGTAAGCAAACTGGGTATTGACCCGGGTCTGTTCAGGTGGTTCTTTCTTTATTTCTGCATTGAAAATTCCCGTGGCAATAATATGTTGGATCAGCCAGGCCCGGGCGGTAGTATTAAACAGGAAGACGGCCAGTATACTCACTATGATTATATTGGATAAATTACCCTTCACCTTTTTTAATATTGAATTTGCTTTCATAATGCTGATTGAAATCTTTCCTGCCCCCTCCTGTCAGGTTCAAAATTAGCTGAAGAGAGCGGGGATTTTAGTTAAAATCCGCCTAGGGAATATGTACTGTGGCAAATTTCCAATTTTTTGGATGGAGGCAGGGTGATAGGTGTCACCAAAGTCTTAATCCACCCTCACCATGGTGAGGGTGGATTAAAGGTTGCTGGAAACGATCGATAAATCTTCCTATATTTTAATAAATTCCACCCTTCGGTTCAGGGCCTTATGGGTATTGGTGTCATTGGGTGCAATAGGTTCGGCCTCTCCTTTACCGTCCGTTTCTATGCGGGTGCCCTCCAGACCAAATGAATTTACCAACTCATTTTTTACCGCCAGGGCCCTTCTTTTGGACAGATCCAGATTTGACTGATCGCTTCCGTCGGAATCCGTATGACCTACAATTTTTATTCGGATCCCCGGGTTGTCCTTTAAGACAGCGGCAATTTCCTTCAGCGTGCCATAGGATTCCGGTTTCACTACATCCTTATTGACATCAAAATATATTCCGTAGCTGACGAGTTTACCTTCGGTCAGCAGTTTACTCCGGGTATCGGGATTGCCGACTGCAATGCGGATATTGGTGACCATGGATGCGCCTCCATCAAAACGGAACCGGTCCATTTTCACGCTCGGCAACGGGAAGGCCCTGGGAAGGTCGAAAATCTTGTTTTCATTCTGGTAAATCCGCACCCGTGATTTTTGGATCCATATAGAGATATGATATTCCTGGTTCATTTTTTCATACATACTTTTATCTTCCTTGCTGCCGGTTAAACCAAGTCCTTCCCCTTCATTTCCATTAATATAGGTTCTGTAATATGGCCTGCCAAAATATTCCACCCCGAAAGAAAGCCCTGCTTTCCCGGGTACCGCTCCCGCATCAAATGCTTTTGCATTAATAGACTGGATCAGCCGGCATTCCCATCCAGCCATACCCCCTTCCTCGCCTTTGATGGGGATGACATCGAATTCAATAGTATAGTTTTCCGGCAAATCGAGCAAAGCATCCGTCCATATGCTCCCCCTTCCGATATGTTGCAGCCATTGACCCGGATACAAGTTGGAGGTAACAACTTCACCACTCCCGTTCGTATTCCAGGCTTCGGGGAAATCTCCAATGGCGGTATTTGAAAAGTCATCGTTAAATAACACCTTTTCCCCCGGGACAAAATCAAACTTTGAATAGGTGGCAAAGGCTGGTGGTTGGGACGTCTGTGCAGCATTATTGGCTGGCGGATTGGTTTCGGCCGCTTTGGGTGCTTCGGCAGGTTTGGCTTCCTGGGAGGGCTTGTCCTTTTTCTTGATCAGCTTATTAAAACCATCTTTGGCAATTTTTGTCGGATTGGGAATTTGTGCATACCCGGGAGCCCAGGACATAGCCATTATCAGCACACTTCCCACCAGTAATTTGATTTTCATGACAGCAAGATTTATTTATTGTAAAAATGGGATGATTGGAAAAAATGGGTGGAGATTCGAGGGATATCCCGGGGTAACCTTTATGGTTACGGCAATGACGGCAATTTATCAGCAATACCCCCCTCAAACAATGATTGAGGTCACCTGTCAGGGTATTTTAAGTTAGTGTTTTATAACGGGGGGTGGGGGCCTCGGGGATACTTTAAAAGCCGTATCACCGATGATACCCCCCTTTATAAGATAGTATATATTGATAGTAAATCCCATATCTCAATTACCTGAAGGGTATGGGCAGCCATAACGGGGATGTTATACAAATGGAGGAGGAAATTTATAGTAATGGAAAGAATTGATTTGAAGGGAGATGATCAAGATCAGCCGATGATTTGACAAGGGTTGCTACCTTGACCGAAAATAGAAGGTTACCTTTGGGGAAGTGCATCTATAGGGAAATAAGGGAGATAATATAATTTTCAGGGAGGAATAAAGGATGCACCAGATAGATAAATTCGTTTCATTTTTGAATCTTGTAATCCATTTATGAAGATAATCGAAAGATCAAATTTTGGAAGACTTATCGAACTCTTAAAAGAAGCAGGATACGAGGTGTATGGCCCCAGGGCCCTGGATGGGGGACTGGTATATGACCATATTGAAAAAGATTCTGATTTGCCCGAGGGATACAAGGACCAACAAGGGAAAGGGCTTTACCGACTTGAAAAATCCGGGGACCCTTATCTTTTCGGATTTGCCGTCGGATCCCAGTCTTGGAAAAAATTCCTTCACCCTGCGGAACAAAGGCTATGGAAAGCTAAGAAGACCGGTAACGGGTTCACCTTGCTTGACCCGGAACCGGAGCCTCGACCCAGGATGGCCTTTATTGGGGTAAGGGCCTGTGAAATCAGTGCCATGACTATACAGCAGAAGGTGTATGAACAGGCAGCGGCGCTCTCCGGCAATCCGGCAACTCCTGACGCACCCCCTTTCATTGTGGCGGTTAATTGTACCCATCCTTCAAATAATTGCTTTTGTACATCCATGGATACTGGTCCCAGGGTCCGAAGTGGATTTGATATCTCCCTGACTGAAATTCTGGAGGATCACTCCCATTATTTCATTGGTGAATCGGGAAGTGAAAGGGGCGCGGATTTGCTGGCGCAGATTCCATCCAGACAGGCCACCGAAGCGGAGATATCCAGGGGGAAGGCTGCCACGGACAAGGCTGCGCAGTCTATTTCAAGGTCCCTTGATACCCATGGATTGAAGGAACTGCTCTATCAAAATTACAATCACCCCAGTTGGGAGGCAGTCGCGGATCGCTGTTTATCCTGCGGAAACTGCACTATGGTTTGTCCTACCTGTTTTTGCTCCTCGGTGGAGGATACCATTGATGTCACCGGTCAATATGCAGAAAGATGGAATAAATGGGATTCCTGCTTTTCTATAGATTTTAGCTATATCCACGGGGGACCGGTAAGAAATTCAGTAAAATCCAGGTATCGGCAATGGATGACCCATAAGTTGGCTACCTGGATTGACCAGTTTGGCACTTCCGGATGTGTGGGGTGTGGACGGTGTATTACCTGGTGCCCGGTAGGAATCGACATTACAGAAGAAGCGTCCACGATTCGAAATTCACCAAAAACCCAAGAGCCATGAATGCACAGCCCATAGAATCCATTTTGGCGGATCATCCCTTTTTCAAAGAAATCCCCCGCGAACACCTTGCCCGGGTGGCCTTACAGGCCACCATTTCCAGGTTTGACAAAGGGGAAGTGATATTCAGGGAAGGCAGCGATGCGCGTAATTTTTACCTGGTACTCAAGGGACGAGTGATTATTGAGACCCTGCTACCCCATCAGGGGCTGGTCAATATCCAGACCGTGGAAGCCGGGGAAATGTTGGGCTGGTCCTGGCTGGTTCCTCCGTTTCGTTACCGCTTCGGGGCAAGGACAGTACAACCAACTGAACTGGCCATTTTCAACGGAAAGCATCTTCTGGAAGTTTTTGAAAAGGACCCTCAATTGGGGTATCAATTTTTAAGAAGGGTGCTGGTAGCCATTACAGAGAGGCTGGAACAAACCCGGCTTCAACTATTGAACATTTATGATAACCCGGTCAAATAAAAAGGGAAAATGATTCACAACAATCTTGCAGGACAGGGAGTGGTTTCAGATCTGATGAAGCCTTCCTTATTCAGAATTGAATCCTGGAAAAGGGAATCACCCGACGTGTTTACCATGTCCTTTCTGCCGAAGGATGGAATGGGTGGAGTCGGTGAAAATCCGGGATTCACTTTCCTGCCAGGGCAGTTCAATATGATATATATTTTCGGTCTTGGGGAGGTGCCCATCTCTATCAGTGGGGATCCGGCACCTGGACTTCCCCTGATCCATACTACCCGGTCAGTTGGAGCGGTTACCCAGGGGATGTCGCTCCTCAGGCCCGGGGCCGAGGTGGGGGTTCGGGGGCCCTTTGGAAACCATTGGCCGGTGGAACGGGCCTGGGACAAGGATCTCATCCTGGTGGCAGGCGGAATAGGACTGGCCCCTCTAAGACCAGTGATCTATTCAGTGCTGAATAGCAGGAACAAGTTTGGAAAAGTAATCCTGCTGATTGGCAGCAAGACCCCGTCCGAAATGGTTTTTAGGGGAGAGTTGAGAGACTGGGACAGAAGCAAGTTGATGGAAATCCACCTTACAGTGGACAGGGGTTCCAAGTCCTGGAGGGGAAGCCTTGGAGTGGTGACCAAATTTGTCCCTGCAATTTCCTTTGAACCTGAAAATGCCCTGGCTATGATATGCGGGCCGGAGGTAATGATGCACTTCACCATTGACGCACTTAAAAAGCGGGGGATGCAGCCTGAGGATATCTATGTGTCCATGGAACGAAACATGAAATGTGCGGTAGGATATTACGGGCATTGCCAATATGGTCCTCATTTTATTTGTAAAAACGGTCCGATATTTCCCTATTCGGAAATCGAAGGGATATTTCGGGAACCCGAGGTCTGAATATGAAGGGAAAATATTGATTAATCAAAAATTCGAATTACCATGCCGAAATCAGGAAAACCCAAATTGGCCGTATGGAAATTTGCCTCCTGTGACGGTTGTCAATTGAGCCTGCTGGATTGTGAAGACCAGTTGCTCTCGATTGCGGGCAAAATTGAAATTGCCAATTTTGCAGAGGCGTCCAGCGCGATCGTAAAAGGGCCTTATGACTTGTCGCTTGTTGAAGGGTCCATTACCACTGAACATGATGAGGAAAGGATTCACCAGGTGAGAAAGGCTTCCCGTTTTCTGGTAACCATCGGTGCCTGCGCCACCTCAGGAGGTATTCAGGCACTTCGGAATTTTAGTGATGTGAAGGAATTCATTTCACTGGTATATGCGCGCCCGCAATATATTTCCACTTTAAGAAAATCTACTGCCATCGCCGACCATGTGAAGGTGGATTTTGAGCTGCGCGGCTGCCCGGTGAGTAAGGATCAGTTGCTGGAAGTCATTACGGCCTACCTGGGAAAAAAGAAACCCAATATCCCAAATTATAGCGTCTGTATGGAATGTAAACTCCGTGGGGTGGTTTGCGTAATGGTATCCCAGGGAAAGATCTGTATGGGACCGGTAACCCAGGCGGGTTGCCATGCACTTTGTCCCTCCTGCAACCGGGGATGCTATAGCTGCTTTGGTCCTAAAGAGACCGCGAACAGTTCCTCCCTGGCCGGATGGTTTCTTCAAAAGGGGGCCAGCAGGGAGGAAATCGTAAGGCTGTTCAGGGGATTTAACGGGAATGCGGATGCATTTAGAAAGGAAAGCGAATATTATGAGGAGTAAAACCATAAAAGTAGACTTGCTGGCCCGGGTGGAAGGGGAGGGAGCCCTGCATGTGAAAATCAACCAGGGGGTGTTAAAGGAGGTGCAGCTCAAGATTTTTGAACCTCCGCGGTTTTTTGAAGCCTTCCTGAGGGGCCGCGACTTCAGGGAAGCCCCTGACATCACTTCCAGGATTTGCGGCATATGCCCCATTGCCTATCAGCTGAGCGCTTCACTGGCCATGGAAGAAATCTGCGGGATCAAAGTCGAAGGGCAATTGCAGGAATTACGCAGGTTGATTTATGCCGGAGAATGGATTGAATCCCATGTCCTCCATGTATTTATGCTCAATGCTCCGGATTTCTTTGAAGTACCCAGCGTCGTGCATTTGGCCCAGGTACATCCTGAAATGGTTACGACCGCCTTGCGTTTGAAAAAGTTGGGCAATACCCTTATGGCCATTGTAGGGGGCAGGGAAGTCCATCCGGTGAACCTCCGGGTAGGTGGATTTTACAAAGCCCCCGCAAAAAAGGTTTTAAGGGATTTACTGCCGGAAATCCGGTGGGCACGGGAGGCTGCCATCCGGATGGCCATGGTGATTTCAGGATGGGAATTCAGGGAATTTACCCGGGATTATCATTATATGGCACTGTCCTCACCTGATACCTATGCGGTGATTGAGGGAAGTCTAGCCTCCAATAGAGGGGTGGATGTCCCAGTCAGCAAGTATGATGAAATTCTGACCGAGTCTCACCTTGCCCATTCTACCGCACTGCACTCCAGGACCCGGGACGGGGGGACCTGCCTGATGGGCCCACTGGCAAGATACAACCTTAATTATGACCATCTTTCCAGCGGGGCCAGGGAACTGGCTGTTACGATGGGACTGCAAAGGACCTGCCACAATCCTTTTCGTGGTATTCAGATTCGGATGGTGGAGTTCGTTCATGCACTAGATGAAGCCGAAAGAATTATTGAACAATATGAAGTGCCTTCCCGGTCTTTCATGGAAGTGGAACCCGGGGCCGGTACCGGTTATGGATGCACGGAAGCGCCCCGGGGGAGCTGCTACCATCGCTATACGATTAATAAGGAAGGGATCATCACCGATGCCAAAATCGTGGCGCCTACTTCTGTCAACCAGGGACCCATTGAGGAAGATTTATGGGATATTGTAGCACATAATATGCACCTGAGCGATGACCAGATCAAATTTATCTGTGAAAGAGCGATCCGAAATTATGACCCCTGCATTTCCTGCTCCACCCATTTTCTCAAATTAACCGTGGACCGGGAGTAATTTGGTGCGATAGCCAGGTTAATTCTTTTTACCCGATTAAACGACCACCTTTGGAATTTAATACTCTGGTAGTGTGTATGGGCAATGAATTCAGGCAGGATGATGGCCTGGGGCCCTATATGGCAAGGCAATTGCGCGCCCAAAACCTTATAGGTATCAAGGTTATGGAAAACAATGGCGATTGTACCCAAATTTTTGAGCCTGCCAATTCCAGCAAACAGTTGCTGCTGGTAGATGCTGTCAAATCAGGCAGGGTTCCAGGCACGATATTTCGGTTAAATCGGGATCAATTGTTAGAGTCCCGGGAGTTTTTCTCCTATTCAACCCATGCCGTGGGACTGTGGCAGTGCATCTCGATGGCGAAAATGCTGGACACCCTGCCCGGGCTGATCTACTTTTTCGGTATTGAAGGAAGGAATTTTGGTTACGGAAATGTGCTCACTCCCACTGTGGAAAAGGCAGCTCAGAAATTGCTTCCGGATATTCTAAACTTGTTACAGGGAAATGCTTTATAAATGTAATCAACTATAGATCAATATTTTATATCGCTGCCAGGGCCTACCAGGGGAGGGTGGGCTTAAATAGGGTTTTCAATTAACTTTGCGCATCCTTCAATGGATTATATGAGCGATAAAACCCGAAGAATTTCCTGATGAAAATTAAAAATGCACTATGGGGGGCAATCCTTTTGATGGCTGCCTGCCACCAACCAGGTCCAGGTATCACACCCGGCAAGGACATCACCCTCAATTCAAAAAAGGTCACCGTTACCCTCAAAGACAGTATTGCGGTAGTAACCCTGTACCTGCCCAAGCGGTATGATACCACCTTTTCCTGGATACACTATTCGGATTGCGGCCGGGTATGTGAAAAGCAGAAATATCGTTTTCAGCCCAAGACCCTTCCCATCATCAAGGAAACCGGATATTTCTATGACAGACCCAAGGATTCTGTTGACCAGTTTACCATCGTGCATAATCCCTATATCTCTCCCAAGGACCGGGACAACCCCAATAATAAAAAATTCATGTATCAGTTCCATGACCACAAGAAATGGGATGTGATACATGACCCTTATTTAAAGACCATTTCCTCAGATACCGTGGAAAAAATTGGAGACCGGTACTTTTCCATCATTGTAATTGATACTTATGACAGTGCCCATAAAATCTACACAAAAAGGGTGCTTTCCAGCACCACCCTGCGAAGCAGTACGATAGACTTTGATTTTGAATTACTGACCAAGAACAAGGATTCGGTTACCACGCATTTCATTAGTGATGCAAAGGCGTACCTCAGGACCATTCGCTTCTAGTGTGCAGGAGAAGGAAAATTTCCATTTGAATATGTTACAAAATGCCTTTCAACCTGAGGTGTTGAAGTAGCATGATGGTTTTGGCGTCCCTGATTTGGCCGTTATCGACCATGTCAAGTGCTTTCGGGTAGTCCAGTTCCAGCACTTCAATTTCTTCCTGCTCGTGCACTACCCCGCCTCCTGAATGGATTTTCATGTCCGGGGAATAGGGGGCAATAAAGAAATACAATATTTCAGTGGTTCCTCCTGGGGACATATAGGCCTCAAAGACTTTTTGGACCTCCTTAATTTCGTAACCCGTCTCT
>JAJXYG010000345.1 GCA_021780705.1 Bacteroidota bacterium | reverse complement strand
GACTTCACCCCGGCAAAAAATGTGCACCTCATGCCCAATATCTGGTATAATCATTATGCCTCACAACTCTCAGGAGGGACCAAGGCTGATTATGACCTGGTATACCGGATGACTTTTTATTATGTATTTGGAAAATAAAAACCTAAAAAATAATTACACGCAACAATCAACTTTAAATATCATGAAACTCAAAACAAGTTTTAAAATTGCCTTACTGGCGGCTTCAGCCTTTATCGTGTTAGGAACCATTTCCGCGGGTTGTAACAGTGGAACCAATGGAAAAAGCGGATCAGACTCCACCCAGAACAGCTCCGATGACAATACCCTGCTGGGAGCAGGAAGCACCTTTGTCTATCCCTTGTTCTCCAAACAATTTGCAGAATACAACAAGCAAACCGGACTGAAGATCAATTACCAGTCCATTGGTTCAGGCGGCGGAATCCTGCAGCTGACCAACAAGACTGTAGATTTTGGGGATTCTGATGCTCCCCTGACCCCTGACCAGGCATCCAAGATGGGAGTTCCCGTACTCCACATCCCGATGTGTTCCGGCGCCGTGGTGATCAGCTATAACCTGCCCCAGGTTAAGGATACACTGAATTTGACCCCTGATGTAATCGCCGGGATTTACCTGGGCAAGATTACCTCCTGGAACGATCCCAAGATCCAGGCGATCAACAAGGGAGTAAGCCTTCCCAACACCCCCATCGTGGTAGCCCACCGCTCTGACGGAAGCGGCACCACCAACATCTTTACCGATTACCTTTCCAAGGTAAATGAGGAGTGGAATCAAAAAGTAGGCAAGGGTACTTCCGTGAACTGGCCTGCCGGTCTGGGTGGAAAAGGTAACGAAGGGGTGTCCGGATTAATCAAGCAGACCCCCGGAGGTATCGGCTACATCGAGCTGGCTTATGCCATTCAGAACAACATGCCTTATGCAAAAGTGCAGAACAAGGCCGGCAATTACATCACCCCGAATATTGCTTCAACCAGCGCCGCCAGCAACGTAACCCTTCCTGCGGATTCCAAAATATTCCTGGGCAATACCGATGCTGCCGACGGATATCCCATCAGCGGATTTACCTGGGCACTGATCTACCAGGAACAGGCCTACAACAACCGTTCAGCCAATCGTGCCAAGAACGTGTTGAAATTGCTCTGGTGGAACATTCATGACGGACAGAAATTCTGTGAAAGCCTGCACTATGCTCCGCTTTCCCCTGCCGCCGTTGCAGTAGCAGAAAAAATTCTGAAATCTGCCACCTACAATGGCAAAGCGATATTGTAATACACCATTTATAGCCTAATTTTGGAACCTTCAATACCAAAATCGGAAAATTCCCGCAGCGGTAACCTGTTGCGGGAAATTTCTTCTTTATCTCCTATAGTGAATGTCTGGAAGACGATAAAAATTAAGCGTGCGGCAAGGCATATCCGCATGGAAAAACTGTTCAGGACCTCCCTGGTGCTGGTATCACTCAGCATCCTGGTACTGACGGTTGCCTTCATGCTGACCCTGGTAGTGCAATCCATGCCTTCGATAAAGGCCTTGGGGATTCATTTCCTTTTTGGAAAGACCTGGGACCCCGTATCCGGGGTTTTCGGGACCTTTCCCTTCTTGCTGGGAACCCTGGTCACCTCTTTTTTGGCCCTGATCATCTCCATTCCTTTTTCATTTGCGATAGCCATCTTCCTGGGAGAATATTACCCCCGGGGCTGGGCATCGGATTTTTTGAAAAATGCCATTGAACTCATTGCAGCCGTGCCGTCTGTCATCTATGGATTTTGGGGGTTGTTTGTACTGGTTCCCCTGGTACGCAGCCTGGAGATTAAATTGGGAGTCACCCCCTACGGGATCGGCATATTTACTTCTTCTCTGATACTAGCGGTGATGATCATTCCCTATGCAGCCACCCTCGGCCGGGAAATGATCCGGATGGTGCCTTCTTCCCTCAAGGAAGCCGCCTACTCGCTGGGGGCCACCCGGCTGGAAGTGATCCGGACGGTCATCCTGCCCTATTCCAAATCCGGGTTGTTCGCAGGGATCCTGCTTTCACTGGGAAGGGCGCTGGGAGAAACCATGGCCGTGACCATGCTGATCGGCAATACCAGCCTGATCCCCAAGAGTATCTTTGATCCCGGCAATACCATGGCCAGTGTCATCGCCAATGAATTTACCGAAGCGGCCAATACGGTGTATTTGTCTGCCCTGATCGAAATGGGCCTGGTGCTGTTCTTGGTAACCGTGGTCATTAATTTAATAGGAAAGAAGATCATAGAAAGGTTTGCAACCGATTAAGGAATATATGGATAGAACTGTGAAATACCGGCTTCGAAAAAGCATCCTGTTCAAAGGACTGGTCATCCTGCTGGCTGTCATATGTACCATTCCCCTGTTTTTGATTCTCGGATATATCGTCAAAGAAGGAATTACCCGGGTCAACTGGCATTTTCTGGTCAACCTGCCCAAACCCGTGGGAGAAAGCGGCGGCGGAATCGCCAATGCCCTGATGGGAAGCATCCTGATCGTATTTTTTGCAGCCCTGATCGCCATCCCCTTTGGGGTGATGAGCGGCATATACCTAAGTGAACACAAAAACAACCGCCTGTCGGGATGGATCCGGGTGGCTGTGGATGTCCTGCAGGGGACCCCTTCCATCGTCGTGGGTATCGTCATATACTTCTGGATCGTAAAGCCACTCAATACCTTTTCCGCCCTTTCGGGTAGCGTGGCCCTGGCCATTATGATGCTGCCCATCGTGGTCCGCTCCACCGAAGAAACCCTTAAATTGCTCCCTTCCTCACTCAAAGAAGCCGGGCTGGCCCTGGGGTTGCCTTACCACAAGGTGATCATGCGGATCATCCTGCCCTGCGGATTTGGAGGGGTGTTTTCAGGGATCATCCTGGCCGTAGCCCGGATTGCGGGGGAAACGGC
>JAJXYG010000349.1 GCA_021780705.1 Bacteroidota bacterium | reverse complement strand
ACCCAAAAAAGGAACCGGCAATTCCTCCCCGCTAGCCGAGCTACGGGGTTTCCTTGCCGTTAAATGATGAAAAAATGCAACATTTCCGGGTCGGTGCTCCTGATTTTCATTGGGATGGCCTTTACTCTGACAGCACTGGGACAGAAGAGACCTGTCAAGGAAAATTTCATTCCTGAATATAGGCTCCCCACCCCGCCTGCTGCTTCCTGTGCGCAAGCTTACAGTCTGGCCAATTGCCATATGGACACCGCTTCAGGGTGTAGTACCGATAAAATTGACCAGGACCTCAGTGACCGGCTCGAAAATTTAGTAACCACACTTTCAGGACTAAGCCTTCCGGCTGCTAATCCGAGGGAAATGGAGAAAAAGATGGAAGGGATGACAGATGCCCAGAAACAGGCCATGGCTATGCAGATGGCCCACCAGTATATGCAAAATACAGCCAGCGGTCAGGGATATGCGCCAGAGTCTCCTGACGTCATGAAGGCAGAAGCAGCCTATGGCAACCTGATGCAAACATTTGCCACCCGCACCCAACGTCCTGAATTCTCTCCTCAAAACTGGATTGCGATGCAGAAAAAATACCAGGCACAGAGGGACGCTCTTCAGCAGTGGTATAAAGTCGAATACAAGAAACTCCCTCCGGACAGGAGTCCCAAAGCAGTATTTGAAAAAGATCCCGCCGCCATGCATCAGCTTGATATTCACCTCGCCCAAAGGTATATTGATATAGAAAACGCATACCTCCATGAATTATCTGGCCTTTGGGTCAGACAGAAAGCAGCCTATCAATCGATGTATGCAGAATTTGAAAATGCCCTGGAGAAAATTCATTACGGAGACGACGTGAAGGGTAATTCGATTAATAGCCAACTTGCCGAAGGACAAAAGATCCTGATTCAGGGAATTCTTTATCTGATTGGTGAAACCCGGGATGCTGATAAAGAGGCAGCTGAGTACCAACTGGACTTGGTAAATAAAGAGAAAAGTTAAGCGAACGTGAAAATAATAATTTAAAATTTACAATTATGGAAAATATGGCCTCTCCCAATCCTTCCAGCCCAGTAATTGACGACAACGCCAAGACGATTGCCATCATTAGTTACCTGAGCCTCATAGGTTGGATCATTGCCCTTGTCATGTATCAAAATAAAAAGAGCAGCCTGGCTGCCTTTCACCTGCGTCAGACTATTACCCTCTATGCAGTATCCATGGGTTTCTGGGTCATTGAGATGGTAATTCTGGGTACCGGGTTTCTGGGCGCCCTTATTGCTGGGCTTGCCGCCATCCTCTATCTGGGCCTTTTCATCTTATGGATTATTGGCTTTATAGCCGCCATCAATGGTCAGGAAAAACCGATCCCTCTTATTGGTGACAAAGCCCAGGTATGGTTTAAGGGAATCGCTTAAATCTGACGGGGTACCCTGTTCATAATATATTTTTTCATCCAGGATGAGGGATTTTTTCTCCCGTCCGAAAATTGTCCATGTCAGGTAAATGAATATCTATACATCCTCAATCAAATTGCGTCTGTCCCTGCGGGGGCTGGTCATGCTTGGCATCATGCTTTTTAATTCTCATGCCTTGAAATGCCAGGATCTTCCCTGCCCGTTCTGGCCTGCCCCTTGTCCCAATAGTGAAGCACTCACCGAGGCGGATGATTATGTCAACCGCTCCAAAGACAATGTCGAATTACCCCAGGAACTGAATTTTGAAAAAAAGGTTGGAGGAAAAATTTATAATATGCTTGAATCAGCCGCCCGAAGCCATGGATGGGAACTCTATGAAATCATAGAAGAATCCCTGGACGGTCCTCCCTACATATACATCGGTTATGCCGATTGGGAAGCGGCTCCCTATGAAAAAAGGCCTCCCCAAAGCGACAACATCACTTACATCCTGGTGGTCAACCGGGACTCTTTAAAGGCATGGAGGTCCTGGAGAATAGCCTTCGAAAACCAAATTGAAAATTCGGGAAAACAATATGTGCAGGCGTCCGGCAGCGAGGGAGATGACCCGTTACTAAAGGCCTATTTTGATTCTTCGATGCACTACACCAACCTGGTCTCCCAGTATATCACCGATGACGAGGCTGCCTATGCAAAGGCACTGGCGCGTAATGATACCAAGTACGTGGACACCCATGAGCGCCATCTCAAAAAGCTCCAGGCGAAGTCAGATGCCTTTATGAAAAAATTTCAGGACCAGCAGGCAAAGGATGAAGTCCCAGCGGCAAATGCCATCAATAAAACCACGAAAGAATTATCGGAGCGCACCAAGCAGTTTGCCGATGCATCCATCGTCCTGGTTCATGTAATGATTAACCCCTATCAGGTAAAATCGGGGCTAGAGGACAACGAGCAGCGCTCCCTGGTTCCCCAGGTGCCCTTGAAGGTTCCCGGGGCCTATTATGCAGGGCTACTGATCAATAAGAACCCGGTGGATGAAAAATCATACGGATTAAATTACCAGGGATATATTTTCAACAACCCCGCTGCCATCGCCCTGATCCTTTATGGAAAGTACCAGAAACCGGATGACTACCACAATTACAGCCCTGAATTTACCCGGCAATACACTAATGCGGCCAATACCATAAAAGTGGTGCAGAAGGTTAAATGCGATGTCCTCCAAAACCTGGCATTTCAACTGGAAGGAAGTCCTGATCAGGTCCGGAAGGTTATTTCCGCGGTGAATTGGAATGAGGTAGCGGGAAGCATTGGGCAATAAATAATTAAAATTGGCTTAAAGAAGTACCCAACAAGAGATCAATAAAGGGAAAAAAAATGAAGAAAATACTTTGCCTCTTTTGTATTGGATTGATTACCTGCCAATCCTACGGCCAAAGCAGTCAGTCAGTACCTGAATATGTGCTGGTGCCGGCCTCTGCAACCCTGCAACCGGGAGAATCGGTCAAACTCCAGGTAAAGAAACTGGA
>JAJXYG010000162.1 GCA_021780705.1 Bacteroidota bacterium | reverse complement strand
GGGGCAACCACGAGACCGGGGTGATCCAGCCGGTTTCCCAAATAGGACAGATAGCCCGGGAGCGGGGGGTTCTTTTCATGACCGATGCTACCCAGGCTGTCGGGAAGATACCGGTGGATACGAGCAGGGAGCCGATCGATCTGCTGGCATTATCCGGTCACAAAATCTATGGACCCAAGGGAGTGGGGGCGCTTTTTGTCAGAAGAAAGGATCCGAGGGTGCAGCTGACGGCCCAGATTGATGGCGGAGGTCATGAAAGAGGAAGAAGAAGCGGCACCCTGAATGTGCCCGCCATTGTGGGATTGGGAAAGGCCTGCCAGTTGATGAAGGAAGAAGGAGCCAGTGAGGGCACCCGACTCGGGATGCTTCGCGACCGGCTGGAGGGAGCCTTGATGGAGATGGAAGAAGTGTACGTCAATGGCCACCGGAGCCACCGGCTGGCCCAAACCACCAATCTGAGCTTTCGCGATACGGAAAGTGAGGCCCTGATGCTTTCCATCCAGAAAAAGATCGCGGTCAGCAGCGGGTCTGCCTGCACTTCAGCTACCCTTGAACCCTCTTATGTGTTACGGGCCATGGGGGTTGAGGAACCACTGGCGCGTGCCGCCATCCGGTTTGGGTTGGGGCGGTTTACTACCGAGGAGGAAATTGACTTTACCATCCAATATGTCCGGGAGTCCGTGATCCGGCTCAGGCAGTCCAGCCCCCGGTGGCAGCAGCGCCATGGAGGGATCATCCCTGCGGGTAACTGAACACTGATACGGCTTTAACCCGGGATTATGAACAATTGTGGGATCTGGGTTGTAATTTTGTTTCGAGGAACTTAAATATCGAACATGATTTATGTCAGTGATACGGCCAGAAAGAAGGTGGACAGCCTGATGCAGGAGGCCCACATTACCCCTGAGGAATATTTTCTGAGGGTAAGCGTGGTCAGTGGAGGATGCTCAGGGCTGACCTATAAAATGGATTTTGACAATGAGAAGTTACCCATGGACCAGGAATTTGAAGACAACGGAATCAAGGTGGTCACCGATCTGAAAAGTTTTTTATACCTGGTCAATACCACCCTGGAGTTCAGTGAAGGATTGAGCGGAAAGGGATTTTATTTCAATAATCCCAACGCCAGCCGCAGTTGCGGTTGTGGGGAGAGCTTCTCGGTATAATTTTTTGCTTTCGAAACAGGGAACCTGTTTTGGGAGTACAAAAAGAAAAACCCTGCAGAAGCAGGGTTCATCCAGTTGGTTTAGGTAAACTTTTACAACAGATTTTCTCAATAATTGCTTTTCAATCCAGGAGCTAAAGCCAAAAGCCCCTAATCAAGAAAACCTGTGGAAAAAATAGAGAGTAAGTTGCTAAACTAAATCGTTTGGTCGCTAATTAATAAATAAGACAGAATTGCTGGCCAAAACGCTGCTTTTAGTAAGGAAAACCCCAAAATTTATTTTTCTCGCGCTAAATTGCAGTATTTCCACTCCATGATCGTTATCGCAAAAAAAGAGTTACGGCAGTTTTTCAGCAGCCTTTCCGGCTATATCACAATAATACTTTTCCTGGTAGTCAATGGGTTATATCTCTTTGTCCTCAAAGACAGCAATGTCTTTGATTTTGGCTATGCCACACTGGAGCAGTTTTTCAACCTGGCGCCGTGGGTATTTATTTTTTTGATACCGGCGCTTTCCATGCGCAGTTTTTCCGAAGAATTCAGGTCCGGGACCTTTGAAATCCTGAAAACCCGGCCGGTAAACCAGTGGGAAATTGTGCTGGGGAAGTACCTGGCCATCCTGGTGGTAATCCTGATTGCCCTGCTGCCCACCCTGCTGTATGTGTACACCATACACAGCCTCTCCGCAATCGGAGGGATAGATGAGGGAGGTATTACCGGGTCCTACCTGGGACTGGTATTCCTGGCTGCCGTATTTGCCGCCATCAGCATCTGGTGTTCCTCGCTTACTTCCAATGCCATTATTGCCTTTTTGATCAGCGCCTTTGCCTGCATCATCCTTTATTTTGGTTTCAATTCCATCAGCAAATTGCCTGTGTTTACCGGTAATGCCGATTATTACATTGAAATGCTGGGAATTGATTTTCATTACCGCAGCATCAGCAGGGGGGTCGTGGATACCCGTGATATCGTCTATTTTTTCAGCATCATATTCCTTTTCCTTTTTGCTACCCAAAGAGGGCTCACCAAAAAATAGTCTTAAGGTTAATGAATCAAAAGTCAAATTCCGGAAAGCGCAATAAATGGGGATGGCTCCTGGTAGCAGTGGTAATTGGAGGCGTGAATTTTCTGGCCTCCACGATCCACAAGCGCATCGACCTGACGGATGAAAAGCGGTTCACGATCTCGGAGCCGGTCAAGAAACTGCTGGGAAATCTGGATGGTATGGCAGAGGTGGATGTCTTCCTGAAGGGGGATATGCCCGCAGGATTTAAGAACCTCGCTAGTGCAGCCAGTGACATGCTCCAGGAATTCAAGGAAGATGCCAATGGCCGGATCAACATCCGTTTTTTATCCCCCGATGATAAGGTGGATGGCACCCAGACCACCTACAGCGATACCCTGGCTTCTTTCGGACTGGTGCCGATCAATCTGAAAATCCAGCTTAAGGCCGGAGAGAAGTCCCAGTATTTATATCCCAGTGCCCTGGTGCGTTACCATGGTAAAATATGGCCGGTAAATCTTTATTCCGGTACCCAGGCCGTCATTACCCCTCCTGAACTGAACAGTTCGGAGGCTTTGCTGGAATATAAATTTGCCTATGCGCTCAACCAGTTGACTGAAACCCACCGTCCCATGGTGGCCTATGCGATTGGTAACGGGGAACCTCAGGGAGACAATGTGTACGACCTGGCAGAAAATGTCCTCAAGAAGAATTATACACTCCGCCTGTTTGACCTCCAAAAGGAGCCGGTGATTCCCGATACGTTCCACTTGCTGGTAGTAGTAAAACCTACCGAGACCTTTGCCGAT
>JAJXYG010000302.1 GCA_021780705.1 Bacteroidota bacterium | reverse complement strand
TAACTGGTATTCCGGGTTAAAATTAAATGGCTTCTTTTCCTGTTAAGTGTTTCCTAAATCAAAATATCTTTTTCCGGGTGAAACATATGATTTTTCTATCTTTCCGCATTAAACCATAAATAGTGTTGACATGAAAAAGGGGCTACTCGTTATCAATTTAATCCTTATTGTGCTGGTGGGGTACTTGTATTACAGGCAATTTGAACCGGCACATAAGGGGGACTCGTCCGAAATGGTAACAAGGCAATCCCCTGCTTCTGCGCATGGTTCTTCCCTGGTGGCTTATATCGATCTGGATTCACTGCAGAATAATTATGTCTACTATAAGAAAATCAAGGCTGAATTTGAAAAGAAACAGGAAGCAGCCAACGATGAACTCACCGCTCTTCAGAAGAAGTACCAGACCCGGGCCATGCAACTGCAACAAAAAAGTGCCGGGATGACCCAGCAGGAGCAGCAGTCTGCCATGGATGAAATCAACAAAATGCAGCAGGATTTGCAGCAGAAGAAGCAATCGATTGACAATGATTTGTATAATTACAATACCAAAATGAAAGAAGACATCCTCAGCCGGATCCAGAATTTCCTGAAACAATACAACAAGGATGGCCGGTATGCCTATATTTTCTCCTACGAGCCCGGTTTTATGTTTTACAAGGATTCCACCCTCAATATCACTTCTGATGTGATCAGTGGGCTTAATAGTTTGTATTCTGACGGCAATAAATAGGACGAATATTCCGGCAGTCCCAAATTAATATTTATCTTCAGTCCCGTTATCAAAAAGGGATTCTATGAGTGAACAAGCGCCTGCCTTCAAACCCAGCCTTCGACTCTTTGATGCAACCATGATTGTGGCCGGCTCCATGATCGGCTCCGGCATATTCATCGTAAGTTCTGACATTGTCCGTAATGTAGGCAGTGCGGGATGGCTGATTGCGGTCTGGTGTCTAAGCGGGGTCATGACCGTGATTGCTGCAGTCAGTTATGGTGAAATGAGTGGTATGTTTCCCCGTGCCGGGGGACAGTACGTTTACCTTAAGGAATCCTTCAATCCCCTGGCAGGGTTTCTCTATGGTTGGAGCTCCTTTACGGTCATTCAGACGGCAACCATCGCTGCGGTAGCAGTCGCATTCAGCAGGTTTACCGCCTATATCCTCAAACCGGTGGGTGAAAATGTGATCCTTTTTTCAATGGGAAACTTTCATATTTCTGCAGCCCAGATCCTGGCCATCGCCATGATTGCCCTGCTCACCTTTACTAATACCCGGGGGATACAGGGAGGCAAAATAATTCAAACCAGTTTTACCACCGTGAAACTGCTATCCCTTTTCGGGCTGGTTATCCTTGGGTTTATGCTGGTTCCTCACAGTTATTGGACTGAAAACTGGCATACCGGATTCAAGGCCATGCAACTTCAAAAGGCGGGAGGTTCCTTTGTAACAGGCGGTCCCTGGCATTCTATTGGAGGAGCTGCCCTTATCGGGGCCGTAGCTGCCGCCATGGTGGGTTCCCTTTTCAGCAGCGATGCATGGAATAATGTCACCTTCATCGCAGGAGAAATCAAGAATCCCCAAAGAAATATTGGTCTCAGTCTTTTCCTGGGGACTTTCATGGTCACTCTCGTTTACGTGTTTGCCAATATGATGTACCTCAATGCCCTGTCCCTTCACCAGATCGCTTTTCCAGCCGGGGACCGGGTAGCGGTGGCTGCCTCAAGTGCCATCTTCGGAAAAGGAGGCGCAGTGGTCATTGCAGTAATGATCATGATTTCTACCTTTGGCTGCAATAACGGTTTGATTCTCGCAGGGGCTAGGGTGTACTATACCATGGCACACGATGGGTTGTTCTTTCGTAAGGCAGGAAGGCTGAACCGAAAGGCGGTGCCATCCTGGGCGCTATGGATGCAGGCAATAGTAGCCAGCATCTTGTGTCTGAGTGGCGGATACAATGACCTCCTGGATATGATCGCCTTTGTGGTGGTGATCTTTTACATTATGACCATTATCGGGATTTTCAGGTTACGAAAAATTAGGCCTGATGCCGACCGCCCTTACAAGGCTTTTGGGTATCCGTACCTTCCCCTGCTCTATATACTTATGGGATCGGTGTTTTGTGTATTCCTGCTAATTTTTAAGCCGTTATATACCCTTTGGGGATTGACCCTGGTACTTTTCGGTATCCCGGTATATTTTCTGGCCATTTCAAGAAAAAATAAATTAAAAGCGCAATAATGGTGCAAGACTTTGATAAACTTTTTGGAGATATTGCCAGGATTAAGGTGGCAGTGATTGGCGACCTGATGCTGGATACTTATTGGTGGGGGCAGGTGGAACGGATCTCTCCTGAGGCACCGGTTCCCGTAGTGGCGGTGACCAGGCGCGAAAAAAGAATTGGCGGTGCCGGAAATGTGGCCCTGAACGCCCAGGCTCTGGGAGCTAGTGTGGCCGTGCTGACGATTTTGGGTGATGACGAAGATGGCCGGCAGCTCAGGGAATTGCTGCAGGAAAACTCAATAGATACGCGATTCATCCTGGAAAGCAAAAAGCGGATCACCACCAATAAGATACGGATCATAAGCCGGAACCAGCAGATGATGAGATTGGATGCAGAACAAACCAATGACCTGGAACCTACCGATGAAGACAAACTGATCAACCAGGTGGAAAAATATATTGCCACCGAAAAACCCAATGTGGTGATTCTGGAAGATTACAACAAGGGAATCCTTACCCGAAATGTGATTGAGCGGACGATTGCCCTTTGCAATGAAAACCAGATTCCGGTCACTGTGGATCCCAAGCGGAAAAACTTTTTTGCCTATCGAAATGCTACCCTTTTCAAACCCAACCTTCACGAAGTATTTACCAGCTTAAACATTCTTCCTGAAGAAGTCTCTGTGGATATGCTCTCCCAGATTCATCAAAAGCTGCATGAGTCACTGGATCACACCATTTCTATGATCACCCTATCGGACAAGGGTATATTCTTTCAGGAAA
>JAJXYG010000140.1 GCA_021780705.1 Bacteroidota bacterium | reverse complement strand
ATATCAAACTGCAATTGTTGAATTCGAGCTACCAGACCATAGGCACCTATGATTCCCTGGATATCTTGAATGCCAGCATTGATACAGTGCTCCAGTCCGGTCAGTATTATGTCATGGTACAGGGTTCCGGTAATGCCTATACGACCAGTTACGGAAGTCTGGGTTCCTATACCATCTCGGGGACCTTCACCCCTTTGTTTGTGACCCCGATCAAGCAGGTGTTGCTGACCGGACAAACCTCTGGCGGACAGGATCTGCTCAAATGGAATATTATTTCAGATAACCCGGTGAGCATGATTACCGTGGAAGGCTCCCGTGACGGCACTCAATTCACTACCCTGGCCACCCTTCCCGGAGATGCGCAGCAATACCTTTATACCCCGGCGCAGGGAGGAGTGTCCTTTTTCAGGATTAGCGCCTTGTCCATCAGCGACCAGATGGTGTATTCCAATATAATTTCCCTGAATGCCGGAAATAACGGAAGCGATTTCAAGATTCCTTCCCTGGTATATAACCAGGTTACGGTGAATGCAGCCGAGAACTTTCAATATAATATCGCAGACATGAGCGGACGGATACTGAAGACCGGAAGCGGATCTGCGGGTTTCAATAGTATAGACATCAGTAACAGCCCTAATGGCATATACCTGTTACAGCTTCATAGTAGTACGCAAAGACTGGTAAAAAGAATTGTAAAACTGTAAGGTAGATTCATGTGTAAGTAAGGGTCAGCGTTAGGGGCTGGCCCTTTTTTTTCATGGTCCGGTAAGGACAATTTCCCCATCCCCATCGAATTTGGCGTGCGTTATTTTTGTATTATATAGCCATTTTTCCGGCGCAGGTACCAGATTTTCGGTAATTTTAGTAAACACTATTTTATGCATTGGAGAAAATTTAATGGCGATGTCATTGAGCTGCCAATCAAAGAAGCAGTGGAGGCCGCCATCCGCAAAGAGACCCTGTCGGGGTTTCGTCTGAAGGTTTGTATCGGTACTGATAGCCAGGTAAAAGGAGTGGATACCGAATTTGCGACCGTGATTGTATTCCTTAGGGAAGGCCACGGGGGCTTCATGTTCATTCAAAATGACAAGACCAAGACGGTTTACAGTATCAAGGAACGGATGCTGGTGGAGGTGGCCAGGAGTATCGAGATTGCATATGAACTTTGCGATCTGTTTACTCGGTACGATGTCGACATGGAGGTTCACGCAGACATCAACACCAATCCTCATTTCAAAAGCAATGAGGCTCTCCGGGAAGCCATGGGTTATATCCTGGGGATGGGATTTGCCTTCAAGGCAAAGCCGGAAGCCTTTGCCAGCAGTAGCTGCGCCAATAAGATCGTCAACTAAATTTTCAGGGGTTTTCCCTAAGGATTGTCTCCTGGGTGGAGGCTATTGCCCGTGATCCTGGTTGATTTCTTCAATCAAGTCGAGGATCTTGTCACGCCCCAGGCCCTTTTCGGAACTGGTGACGATATGACGAGGCAGAAAGGGATGGGTTTTCCTCAGGCTTTCCAGCATGAGGGAAATATGCCTGCTTACCGTAGCCTGATTCACCTTGTCGGTTTTGGTGAACACCAGGGTCACGGGGATTTCCCAGTGTTTCATTTTTTCCAGGAACTCCAGGTCTATCTTCTGGGGAGTGTGCCTGGAATCCACCAGTACAAATACCTGAAGGAGGTTTTCTCGCTTTCTCAGGTAGTTTTCAATCATCTGTTCCCACCTCCTGCGGCTGCTTTGAGACACTTTGGCGAAGCCGTAGCCGGGCAGGTCCACCAGATACCATTTGCGTTCGCGGCCACCGGATCCATCCGGGGCGCTGGTGACTTCAAAATGGTTGATCATCTGGGTTTTTCCCGGGGTATTGGAAATCTTGGCCAGCTTTTCATTTTGACAGAGCATATTGATCAGTGAGGACTTGCCCACATTACTCCGGCCGATAAAGGCAAATTCCGGCCGGTCCGGGGGAGGGCACTTCCCGAAATCAGGACTGCTGAGCAGGTATATGGCCTTTTTGATCTTCAATGTGGCCGCAATATACGATAAGATCCCGCCTAAAACCCGGCTGCATGTCAGGGAATGCATCTTCTAAACAAAAAGTGAAAGCCCACCGGGCAGCTACGTGGAATTAAGATCAATAAGCTATTTTTGCCCCATGAATACCTATGGGCATGACTCGGTAGTTCCCTTCAGCAAATCCAGGGAAGGCAAAAAAAGGCAGGTGCAACAAATGTTTGACAATATTGCCTTTCGCTATGACTTCCTGAACCGGTTTTTGAGTGCTGGGATCGACAAGAGCTGGCGCAGAAAGGCGATCAGGGAGTTGAAGGGAATTGCACCCAAAAAGGTGTTGGATGTGGCTACCGGGACAGGGGATTTTGCCATTCAATGCTATAAAACCCTTCAGCCCGAACAAATTACCGGAATAGACATCAGTGAGGGGATGCTGGAACTGGGACGGCAGAAGGTACAAAGACTGGGTCTGGAGTCCTGTATCACCCTGTTAAACGGGGACAGCGAGGCAATTTTGTTTCCTGAAAACTCGTTTGATGCGGTGACAGTGGCCTTCGGAGTCAGGAACTTTGAGAACCTGGAGGCAGGGCTTTCTGAGATCCTGCGGGTGCTCAGGCCGGGTGGGAGACTGGTGGTCCTGGAATTTTCAAGACCTTCCCTGCCGGTAATCCGCAGCCTCTATCAATTTTATATGAGGTTCATTACTCCCAATCTGGGCAGGGTGATCTCCAGGGATAATGAAGCGTATCAATACCTGAATGATTCAGTACAAAAATTTCCTGAAAAGCAGGACTTTATTCAAATATTAAACCAACTACAGTATCGACACAGTTTCTACAAAACATTGAGTCTAGGAATATGTACCATTTATTGCGCCGAAAAATAGCGTGGCTGGTCTTACCGTTATTGTTTTGTTCAACTGTGTCCAGAGCCCAGCTCCGGGATAATACCAATCTTGTAGGCCATGATGATAAACCCTATCATTTTGGCATCAACCTGGGTTATAATGTATCCCATTTTTCTTTCGACCACCACCCCGTCTTCCTGCAGTCTGATTCCATCATGAAGGTGGAAAGCTCGACCAATGCCGGGATCAACCTGGCCTGGCTCGTCAATCTCAGGCTTGGCGATCATTTTGACTTGCGTGTCCATCCCCTGGACCTGACTTTTTCGGAGGCAGGCTTCCTCTATACCCAGAAATATTCGCCTGATACCCTGGTGGTCAAAAAGGTGCAGTCCGTCCGACTGAGCTTCCCCTTCCTGGTGGCCTTCAGCAGTGACCGACTGGGTAATTTCAAGGCGTATACCATCGCAGGAGGAGATTTTTCCTATGACCTGGCAAGCAATGCGGGGGCCAAGAAAGCAGACAATATGGTTAAACTGAAGTCCGGAGATTTTAGCCTGGAAGTAGGGATGGGATGTCACATCTACTTTCCCTATTTTGTCCTCTCCCCTGAAATCAAGGTCAGTGAGGGACTCATCAACCTGCACAGCCGCGACCCGAACCTGCTTTATTCCAATGTCATTGACCGGATCAATTCCAGGATGATCACCTTTTCCCTTACGGTAGAATAAGGGGGGCCCTTAGTAATCATACACCCTTCGTGCGGCGTTGAATCGCACTCCCAGGCTCAGCATGGAAGTCGTACCCGAGCCCGGCCCCTGGGCCACGGCATATTTGCGGAACATATAAGATCCCTCAATGAAAAGATTTTGTTTCAGTTCATAGGAAACCGTGAGCGCCGCATTAAAGCATTTGGCCCGGTCGCCGCCACCCACCTGGTAGCCGTAATCATGGAGCCGGGTCGTATATAACTCCAGGGGATTGGCCCCAAAGTTCTGACCGGCAGAATCCAGACCCTGGTAATAATAGATCGCCCTTCCGTCCAGCACCCAGCGGGGCTTGGGTTGGTACCTGGCTATTCCGATGAATTCCTGGAAGTTGGCCCCCAGGGGGTGTGCCAGGTACTGGTTGTAGTGGGTATAATTGGTGACACTGTCATAGTGTGAATAGGTAAAGGGTCTGACCCGGTTGTCTTCAATTTGAAGATCCAGATTCTTGATATTGAAAGCGTCTACGTATTTCATGCCGAGCTGGTACCCATATTTGTTGGCCCAGAATCCATCACTCTTGAGGATTTGTTTGGCAATAAATTCATCGAGCAAAAACTGACCATAGGCCTGAAAGTGATGGGCGAAATTGGCCTTGAAATTAAAGCCCACATGGGCCTTGTCCGGACTGCCGACATTGCCTTCGGCATAGCGCAGGAAGATGATGGGGTTCAGGTATTCAAAATCAAAATGGTTGCGCCGGGCAAAAATAATCCCTTCGAAGAGTCCGACATTGAGCCAGCGGTTGAGGTTCAGGCTCAGGTAGTGCATGGAGGCATATTTTCTTCCCAGCAGGCTGTCCCCGCTCATCTTTTCGAACTGGGGAACCAGTTCCATGAAGATATTTTCGTAATTGAACTTCCAGATCTTGGTGCTGAGTTTGAAAAAGAGATACGAGTTGGCATTGTCACTGAGAAAAAGACTCCGGTATCCGTCGCCCAGGAAGTTCTTGTCATACCCGAACTGCGCTTCGATATATTTGGCGATGTTGAACGTGAAGTATCCCCGTGCATCAAAATAGTCCACCCCCGTTCCCTTGAAGGGTTTATAGAAGCCAAAGCCGGGCACAGCATGGAAAGTGTTCACCCGGTTCTGAAAGAACTGGGGGCCCCGTTCCTGGTTGTCCGATAAGGTGGTATAGAAACCTATCTTGTGAGAAATCATGCCGCGGACGTCAATTCCCCTTTTATTAATAAATACATTTTCCCCGTTTCCGGATTCTTTACTCATCTGGTAATAGATCACCGGATTGAATGCCAGGAAGAAATCCTTGGTGTTGACCTCCACCATATTGGGTTTGGTCTTATAAAGACTCTTGAAAATCGGCTTTTTGCTCAGGAATCCCTCCTTGGAACCGGTAGCCCACTCGGGACTGTTCATCCGGATGCTTTGGAGGTTGGCCAGATCCACCTGGGTAAGATTCAGGGAATTCCATTTGGAATCCGGCATGTCGGTAAGAGAACCTGATTGGGCCGCATGCAGGCTGTCGATATATTCTGCTTCCTCAACGACGGCACGCCTGGAATAAGGCTTGATGGAAGAAAAATGGATGCTGTTAAGTGAGCCCAGTTTGATTTCCAGGCGGTCGAGATAATCATATTCCTTGGAGCCTTCCGGCAGGTAGGTTACCTGTGCCTGGATTAAACGGGGTACAAGCATGAACCCCATCAGTAAGGGCCATTTGGTAATTTGCATGAGGTTGAGGTATTTTTATTTAATTTCAAGGTATGCAAAATTATGTTCTTAGGAATATCACTGTGGTCAATGAAGGCAAAATTGAACAAAATGATCTGTACCTGAAAAATGGCCGGATCGAACGGATCGGAACCAACCTCGGGATCCGGGAGCGGGTCGAAGAGATCAGGGGTGAGGGGTTACATGCATTTCCCGGGGTCATCGATGACCAGGTACACTTCAGGGAACCGGGGCTGACGCACAAGGCTACCATCTATAGCGAAAGCAGGGCTGCCGTGGCAGGCGGGGTCACCTCCTTTATGGAAATGCCCAATACCATTCCCAATGCGCTGACCCAGGACATCCTGGAAGATAAGTACCGGGTAGCCTCCCGCACCTCCATGGCCAATTATTCTTTCTATATGGGGGTGAGCAATACCAATGCAGAGGAAGTTTTAAAAGTCAACCGCCGCAAAAAAGAAATCTGCGGAGTGAAAATATTTATGGGGGCCAGTACCGGCAATATGCTCGTCGATGATGCACGCACCCTGGAGACCATCTTCGGGGGCAGTGAACTGCTGATCGCCACCCATTGTGAGGACGAAAAGATCATTCGCGCCAATTATGCCCGCCAAAAGGAGGTGAAGCCTGAACTGGAGCCTGCAGACCACCCGGTGATCCGCAATGCGGAGGCCTGTTACAGTTCCTCCTCCTTTGCCGCATCCCTGGCCAAAAAGCATGGGACCCGGCTGCACATCCTGCACATCACCACCGCAAAAGAGCTTGAACTCTTCACCAACGAGATTCCGCTCTCTGCCAAGAAGATCACTTCAGAAGTCTGCGTGCACCATTTGCATTTTACGGCCGCAGACTATGACCGGCTTGGGTATCTGATCAAGTGCAATCCCGCCATTAAGGAGGGATCCAACCGGGAAGCACTCTGGGAAGGGCTTTTGGATGACCGGCTGGATGTGATCGCCACGGACCATGCTCCGCATACTATTGATGAAAAGGAAGGACCCTACGAACATGCCCATGCGGGACTTCCCCTGGTGCAGCACCCCCTGTTACTCATGCTCGAATATTATATGCAGGGAAGGATAACTCTTGAAAAGATCGCTTCCAAGATGAGCCACGCCGTGGCCGATTGCTTTTTGATTGCAGACCGGGGATATATCCGGGAAGGATATTTCGCAGACCTGGCAATAGTAGATTTAAATGCCGGTACAAAGGTTACCAAAGAAAACCTTTACTACCAGTGCGGATGGAGCCCCCTGGAAGGAGTGCAGTTTGGCGCTTCTGTGGTGAAGACCTTTGTCGGTGGCCATTGTGCCTATGACCCCCGAAGAAATTATGGAAAAAGTCCCTTTGATGAATCTCAAAAGGGACACCGGCTGAGCTTTACCCGCTAAGCCTTATACGGTATAAGGGAAAATACAAAGAATTAGCTGCATGGATACAGACATTACGACGCTCAATGACCTTTCCATATTTCAGCATGAGGAAGAAAATTCGATCTTTCACAAACTGAACTTTACCCGCACCACGGGAGGAAGGGAGAAGCTGAGATCAATCTTTTCAAGGTCGCTGCCCAGCCTGGAGGCCATAAGGGATACGCAGCAGACTCTTAAGGCAGTGGCCGCAAAAAGCGGATCATGGCCCAAAAAAATCAGCAATGGATCCATCCTGATGATCCACAAATATTATGAGAGCACCGTAGATCAGATCCCTCCCAAGCCCTCTGCGATCTCTGCCTATTTATATAAAATATTCCATGCACCGGATTATTCCCTGGTGAAATATTCCAGCGGGCATGCCTATGATTTCATTAAAGGGATGCAACATATGGTGGAAACTTTTTCGGGAACGGATACCCCTTCGAACCTGAAACTGCTCCTGGAGAAGGCTACCGTGCTCATGGAGAAATACCAGTTAAGGATTGTGGAGTCCACCGAAAAATTTGACGACATGGGTTTGGCGGACATGCTGAACCTGGCCCATTTTTTCCGGTACCATTACAAGGATCAACTCATGGACCTGATCGAGGTCTATTACCAGTTGGATGCCTGGTACAGCATGGCCACGGCAGCCACCGAACTGGGCCTGGTTTACCCGGAAATGGTTACTACTGAACGCCCATCGCTTTCGGCCACCGGTCTTTTTCATATCCTGCTGCAGGACCCGGTGGCCTATGACATCGGCCTGGATCACGAGCATAATTTCATTTTTCTCACCGGTGCAAATATGGCAGGCAAAAGCACTTTTATCAAGGCGGTGGGATGCGCGGTATTTCTGGCACATATCGGCATGGCGGTTCCGGCAAAGTCGATGACCCTTTCCCTTTTTGACGGGCTGCTCAGCAATATCAATGTGGTGGATAATCTTTTGAAAGGCGAAAGCTACTTTTATAATGAGGTGCAGCGGATTAAAAATACCATCCTCAAAATCAATGACGGCCGGACCTGGCTAATCCTGATAGATGAGCTGTTTAAAGGCACTAACGTCCAGGATGCCATGAAATGCAGTGCGGTGGTAATCGAAGGCCTGCTCAAAATGAAAAACTGCCTGTTCATCCTTTCCACCCATTTGTATGAAATTGGCGAATCCCTGAAGCAATTTTCCAATATAGAGTTCAAGTATTTTGAAACCACCGTGGAAAATGAGCAACTCACCTTTAGCTACCGGCTCAAGGAAGGGATCAGCAATGACCGTTTGGGATATCTGATCCTGAAAAGGGAACATGTCCTGGAGATGCTGGATGGACTCGGTTAATTCCAGGGCCGGTCCAGGCATTGGGATGAGACATTAACCTTGATTTAGGTAGCTCTCTTATTTAGGAGGGTCAGTACCAGGCAAAGCCGCTTTGATTACGCAAAAGGATTTTAGGGAAAGGATGCCCGAGCCGTGATTGTGATCCGGGGAAGGATCCGTTGAATCAGGGATCCTACTTACCCACCCGCTTTTGCAAATGTTCCGGATATCTTGCACCCTGTATTTCGACCTTTGAGACAGCCTCTTCGATTTCCCGGAGGTCCTGTGTAGTCAGTTCAATTTTGGCGGCCCCCATGTTTTCTTCCAGCCGGTGTAATTTGGTAGTCCCTGGAATCGGCACAATCCATGGTTTTTGCCCAAGCAACCATGCCAGGGCGATCTGGGCGTTCGTGGCTCCCCTTTCAGCCGCGATCTTTGACAGCAGGTCTACCAGCGCCTGGTTGGCCTTCCGGTTTTCTTCTGAAAACCGGGGAACCACGTTTCGGAAATCTTTTTTGTCGAAGGAAGTATCCTGGCTTATTTTCCCGGTTAGAAACCCTTTCCCCAAAGGACTGAAAGGCACAAAGCCTATTCCCAGTTCTTCCAGCGTCGGAATTATTTCCTGTTCAGGCTCTCTCCACCAAAGGGAATATTCACTTTGTAAAGCAGCAACGGGTTGGACGGCGTGGGCTTTTCTTAGGGTCTGAACCCCGGCTTCCGAGAGTCCAAAGTATTTCACCTTTCCCTGTTGTATCAGATCTTTTACGGTACCCGCCACCTCTTCTATAGGTACATCCGGATCCACCCGGTGCTGGTAAAGCAGGTCGATCACCTCTGTCCTCAATCTTTTCAGGGCAGCGTCCACATATTCCTTTATATGGCTTGGTTTGCTGTTCATCCCTGATTGCCCTCCTTCCGAATTAAAGTTGAATCCAAATTTGGTAGCGATCACCACTTCTTTTCGAAAAGGCGCTACTGCTTCGCCCACCAGTTCCTCATTCACATAAGGGCCATACGCTTCTGCGGTATCAAAAAAGGTGACACCCATATCAAATGCTGCATGGATGAGTTTAATGGCATCTGCCTTGTCGGTAGCGGGGCCATAGCCATAGCTTAACCCCATACAACCAAATCCCAGTGCGGAGACGGTGAGACCGCTATTTCCCAGATTGCGTGCAGGCATTTTGTGATTCATGATATTTTCTTTAATCAGGGATGAGCAAGTTCAATAATTTATCCTGAGGACTGAACTCATACAAGCGGATATTTGATTGAATTCAGGAGCCTCCCGTGCAACAGGACCCTACCCGGGAAACCTGCAAATACGTAAAGCCGCTAGGCAGCACCCTCCAGGTCTTTGGCGAACGGCTGGTTATAAAATCGCTTGCCGGTGGCTTTGTAAAGCGCATTGGCTACCGCTCCAAACACGGGAGCAAAAGGCGGTTCACCCAGTCCGGTGGGATTGATGTCATTTTCCACAAAATGCACGTCTATCTTTTGGGGAGCTTCCTTTATCCGGATCATCCGGTACCGGTTGAAGTTGTTTTCACCTGGCACACCGTTGTGGAGGGTCAGGGCACCATACATGGCATTACCGATCCCGTCCACTACGGCACCCTGGATCATATTGGTAGCCGCATCCGGGTTGATTACAATTCCGCAATCCGCGGCACTGGTAACTCTTTCCACATGAGGAAGGTTATTTTTTTTCACCACATCGATGACATGAGCCACATAGGAATTATGGCAGAAATAGGCAGACACTCCGCGACTGTATTTTGCATTTGCCGGATCATTCCATCCGGACTTTTCCTTTACCAGTTGTAACACCCCCGCATACCGGTCCGCATCATAATCGTTTCGGCTACCCACCGGGCGCTCCTTGGCCCGCTTCAGCAGCTCCAGGCGAAACTCAATGGGGTCCTTGCCCATGGCTTCTGCGAGTTCGTCAAGGAAAGACTGCTCCGCAGCCGCGTTAAAATTGGACCCGGGAGCCCTGAATGCGCCAATGGTAATGTTGGAAGGGATTTCCCAGCCTTCGGCAAGGTAATTATCGATGGCCCCGGCCGGAAACCGGTTTTCGTGTACGCAATGTTCGGGGATGCCACCGCCCTTGACGTGGAAAGCGGTTAAATTCTTATTGGCATCCAGTGCGGCCCGGTAGGTCATCATATAAGTGGGCCGGTATATTCCATAAGTCATGTCATCTTCCCGGTCATACACCAGCTTGATTGGGGTTTGGGTTTTTCGGGAAATAAGTGCCGCTTCTACCAGGTAATGGCCATATGCCCTGAGTCCAAAACCTCCTCCCATACGGGTCATCCGAATTTCTATCTTACTGGCCGGCAGGTTTAAGACTTTAGACAGGGTGGGGGCGATCCATCCGGGTGCCTGCAAAGGACCGACCATTAATGCCTTATCTGCCCTTACATGGGCGAAAAAGTTCATAGGCTCCATGCAGTTGTGCGCCAGGTAAGGGGCGGTATAGGTGCGCTCTATAATCTGGGCCGCGTTTTTGAAGGCGGTTTCAGGGTCCCCATCTTTTCTCAGCAGGGTAGCAGGCGCTTTTGCCTTCTCCATCATCTTTTCGTGCTGGGTGGCCGTGGTTTCCAAACCAGCCGGGATGACCACTTCACGTTTACGGCCAAAAAAGCTGAAGGTTTCAGTAGTGTCTGCCACAGGTTCCCACTGCACTTCCAGCTTTTTCCTGGCGTTCATTACCTCCCAGGTAGAATTTCCCGCTACTACCAACAAATCATTGAAAGTGTGGGTATCAAAGCCACCCAGTTCAAATCCTTCGGGATACATTTTAAGGCTAAACACATCTTTTATACCGGGCATTTTAAGCGCCTGGGAAGCATCGAAGGATTTCAGTTTCATGCCAAAAGCCGGTGGATGGTGTATCATGGCAAAGAGCATCCCATCCTGATAGTAATCCAGGCCGAAAAGGGGCTTACCCGTCACAATATTCAAACCCTCTACATTTTTCTGGGAATGCCGCACCACTTCAAAATCTTTCACCTCCTTCAGCTTCAAATCTTTGGGGATAGGAATGGCGGCAGCCTGGGATGCAAGGTCTCCGTATTTTGCTGACTTGCCAGTTTTTTCATGATACAATACCCCGGCCCTGGAAGTCACTTCCTGGGCAGGCACGCCCCAGGACTGGGCAGCCGCCTGCACCAACATCCCGCGGGCTGCAGCACCTGCTTCACGCAAGGGTTTCCAGTACATTCTCATGGAATTGCTTCCGCCCACAAACTGAGGCCCGTATTTCACATTGTCGAAGGGCCCCATTTCCACCGTCACCTCATGCCAGTCCACGTCGAGTTCTTCCGCCACGATCATGGGAAGAGAGGTCATTACATTCTGGCCAAATTCCGGATTGGGGCAAATGATTTTGATCAGGTTATCCGGGGTGATTTTGACATAGCCGTTTATTTCCCTGAATTGCTGCGGAGGAATCATCTGGTGGGTCTTGCCGCCAAAAAGGATTTGCGGGAACAACTTGAAACTGATCATAAGACCCCCGCTTGCAAGGGCAGAGGATTTTAGAAAGGAACGTCTGCTATAATTGGTTTTGATCTTTTCCATTTTTCAAAGTTTTAATTTGATAATTGTGTGGACCGGGTAGCTCAACTTTGAGTGGCCGCTAATTTGATCGCTTCTCTGATTCTCAGGTAGGTGCCGCATCTGCAAAGATTTCCGTTCATCGACGCCTCAATTTGTTCCTCCGTAGGATGGGGATTCCTTTTTAACAAGGCGGCCGCGTTCATGATCTGGCCGGTCTGGCAGTATCCGCACTGGGGTACATCCAGTTCAAGCCATGCTTTCTGTAAAGGATGGTCCCCGTTTTCGGAGAGGCCTTCGATAGTGGTGACGGTTTTACCAATCGCTGCCGAAACCGGCAATTTGCAGGAGCGGACCGCGCTATCATTTAGGTGAACGGTGCAGGCGCCGCATTGCGCAATCCCGCATCCGAATTTGGTGCCGGTGAGGTGCAGGTGGTCGCGAAGTACCCATAACAATGGGGTGGCGGGGTCCACATCCAGGGTATACGCCTTCCCATTTACCTTTAGGTTGATGACTGCCATATTTTGAGTTTTTATTAATTTAAGAATATACTTTGCTAATTTATATCCGGCCCCAATCCTTCCAAATCCACGGTTCCAGCCTGGCTTC
>JAJXYG010000231.1 GCA_021780705.1 Bacteroidota bacterium | reverse complement strand
AAACAAAAAGAGCCATTATTCCCCCTTTAAATACAGTGGGGATCTGCTCCCACACTACATTACACCATTTCTTTCACCCAAAAAAGGAACCGGCAATTCCTCCCCATAGCAAGCTACGGGGTTTCCTTGCCGTTGTATGATGAATACGGTAATTATAGATGACGAGCCCCTGGCCAGAAATATTGTAAAGGAATACCTGGTGCCCTACCCCGAAATCCAGGTGGCCGCCGAATGCAATGACGGGTTTGAGGGCATGAAGGCCATCATGCAGTTCGAACCGGAACTGGTGTTCCTGGACATCCAGATGCCCAAGATCAATGGCTTTGAAATGCTGGAACTCATTGAAAATCCCCCCGCGGTAATTTTCACCACCGCCTTTGATGAATATGCCCTGAAAGCTTTTGAACTTAACGCAACCGATTACCTGCTGAAGCCCTTTAGCAGAGACCGATTTGACAGGGCCGTGCAGAAATTTCTGCAGCAGCCGGCGTCCCTGTCTCCCCACCAGGTAGTGGAGACCGCGGCCCAGTCCGAAGGCCAGCAAAACCGGGTGGTCGTCAAAGAGGGTAATAAGATTAAGGTCATACCCGTAAGCCAGATCCATTTCCTGGAAGCAGCAGACGATTACGTAAAGATTGTCACCGCTGACGGGCATTTTCTGAAAAAAAGGACCATGGCCTTCTTTGAAGAATCCCTGCGTTCCCATCAATTTGTCCGGATACACCGCTCCTACCTGGTCAATACCCAGATGATCACCCGGATCGAACCCTATGAAAAGGAAAGCCACCTGGTCCTGCTTAGCAGCGGCCAGAGCCTGCCGGTGAGCAAACCGGGATATGCCAAATTAAAAGAAGTATTGGGGATCTGACTTTCGCTCTGCCCGCAAGTAAATAGAACTCCGGCCCTTCCTGGTGGGGTCCTCCCGGAAATACTTTCCACGATTATTGGGGAAAAAATGGCCTAACCTAAGAAAGACCCGGGTGAAAGGCTCCCCGGGAAACAATGGGGGTAAAAGCCCGCCTAATCTAAATTTAATATATAAGGAGGTGGCAATTAATTTCTTCCGGATGGGTAGGCTGCTGGTGGCCCCTGTAAAATTCTTCCAGGCCCGCAATCTCATCCCATAACCTTCTCCCGGAAGGGGATTAAGGGGCCTCCATCTTCCGGGATTTTCAAATGGTGTAATTGTTGCAGTACCCTTCGGTGATGAAAAGAGTGCTTGTAATAGATGACAACTCGGATATTCTTTGGGTGGTTTCGATCATTTTGAAGAAATACGATTTTGAGGTCATGGCCGTACCCGGGGGCCAGGAGGCACTCAAAAAGGTGAAGACCTTTTCTCCGGATGTGATCCTTCTGGATGTATTTCTCTCCGGTATGGATGGAATTGAAGTGTGTAACAAACTCAAGCGAAATTCCCTGACCAGTGAGATCCCCATCATCATGTTTTCTGCCCATACCAGCTTCAAGGATGTCAGCCAATTTTGCCAGGCAGATGATTTTATTTCCAAGCCCTTTGATGTCCATGAACTGGTGGAAAAAATTCAGGACCATATTGTAGCGAAGTCCGATTGACCCATTCTTCAGGTCCCCTTCCCGGGCTATACCCTGAATTTCAAATTCCCGGTTTTCGTAAAGGATTAGTATGAGGACGGCTCTGCCAGGGATTCGGCTACCTGCAATTCCCGGGTGGTTTTTCCGGCGCCTTCATGGTTATAGCCGGGAGGGCCGAATATATACCGGATCTTTTCTTTCAGGGAGACGGGCTTTTTGACATCTTTTATGATCTGGCGGTATTCATTGAACACAATATCTGCGTAATTTTTGTAATCGAGGTTTTTTACCGTACCGAACTCTACCGGCTCATTGGGATCCTCCGGGGTGAAGGTGCCAAAGATCTTGTCCCAAATGATCAGGAACATCCCGTAATTTTTGTCCAGGTATTTGGGATTGCGGCCATGGTGCACCCGGTGGTGAGAGGGGGTGGTAAATACATATTCAAGGGGCCCCAGCTTTTTGATCATCCGGGTATGGACAAAAGTCCCCCAGCCTTGTGAAAACACGTATACCAGCACGATATCCAGGGGCCTGAACCCGATAAAGGCCATGGGGATGAAAAAGAGAAATTTCTCTATGGGTTCAAATACGGCTGAGCGAAGTCCCACTGAAAAATTGAACTCCCGCGAAGAATGGTGGTGGATGTGGCCTGCCCATAAAAAGCGGATCTTGTGATCCATCAGGTGCATGAACCAGTAGGAAAAGTCCTCCGCCAGGACCAGAGTGACCCAATAAAGGACCAGGTGACCCGAAAAGTCGTTATATACGTGAGGGCCGAAAAAGTAAAAGACCGACAGCAGTACCAGGCCGGCTGCCCTGCTGGCGGTATCCACTACGACATATCCCAGTCCCAGCACGAGGTTGGCCTTGGTATCCTTTACCTTGTAATAATCCTTATGGTAACGTACGCTGACGAAGATCTCCAGGATTACCAGTGCAAGGGTAATCGGCGTATTGAAGAGCATGGCAAACTGATCGGTAAATGCGCCTGACATAAAACCAAATTAGGGGTTGGGCGATTAGGGATATCTGCCTCAGTGTGTGTGAGGGTTCTAATCCACTGCAAATTAACAGAATTCCCGATTCTTTTCACCCGGGCTTTGACCGGTCCGGTTGAAAGAATCTGTTAATTTACCCACGGAAGGTCCTGGTAAATCGAAGACGTTTATGGGGTTTTTAATCCATATACATCTACGTAGCCGGAAAATGTCGCGAGATACACATGGCCGTTGGCAATGGTGGGAGCCGAGAATTTGGCATAATTGCCGACTTGGTCATTGGTGCTCACGGAATTCCAGAGCTGATGGGTGACATTGCCGGCATCAAAGGCAGCCAGAATCCCGGGACATACATTGTGCTCGGCGTCGCAGCCATCGGGATAGGCCGCCCAAAGGATTCCGGTGCCTGCGGTGGTTCCATTGGAAGAGACCGATAGCATGGCCCCGCTCTGGCCGGTAGGTCCGCTC
>JAJXYG010000296.1 GCA_021780705.1 Bacteroidota bacterium | reverse complement strand
AGACCTGCTATTTTGCTCTTTCCGGTGTATTACCCCGTGAAGAGGCGATAGAAAAGATCAAGCAGGCCATCAAGAAAACCTATTTCAAAAAAGGCGAAAAGGTAATCGAGCAGAATTTCAAGGCGGTGGATGCCACCCTGGAAAATCTCTTCGAAGTATCCTATCCCCAGGAGGTAACGGCCAGGGACCATGACCTGCTCACCGTATCCGACAAGGCACCCCGGTTTGTAAAGGATATTACCGCGGTGATGATGGCAGGCCATGGCGACAGCCTTTCTGTAAGCCAGCTGCCTATTGACGGCACCTATCCGAGCGGAACTACCCAGTGGGAAAAACGCAATGTCTCCGACCTGGTAGCAGGCTGGGATCCCGAGGTTTGCATACAATGCGGCAATTGCGCCTATGTATGCCCCCATGGCGTCATCCGGGCCAAATTCTATCACCGCGACTACCTTAAAAATGCACCTGAAGGATTTAAGTCCGCCCCGATCAATTCCCGCGGGTTTCCGGAGACCCAGTATTCCCTCCAGGTATATCTGGAAGACTGCACCGGATGCAATCTTTGTGTCGAAGTCTGCCCGGCTACCCATCCTGAGGACCGGACCCGCAAGGCCATCAACCTGATTGAAAAGGAAGAAGTCCTTGAAAAGGAAAGGAAGCACATTGAATTCTTTGAAGAGCTTACCTGGAATGACCGTTCCAAAATTGATTTCTCCACCGTCCACGGGGCACAGTTCCTGGAGCCACTCTTTGAATTTTCAGGAGCCTGCGCCGGTTGTGGGGAAACCCCTTATCTGAAACTACTCTCTCAACTCTTTGGAGACCGCTTGTTGGTGGCCAATGCCACCGGATGTTCCTCCATTTACGGAGGAAATCTGCCTACCACCCCCTGGTCCGTCAACAAGGAAGGAAGGGGACCTGCCTGGTCCAATTCCCTTTTTGAAGACAATGCTGAATTTGGACTGGGGATGCGCATCACCGCGGACAAACAGCTGGCCGTTGCTAAACAATTGCTTATGGAAATGAGTGACCTATTGGGCAGCCAGGACGTGAAATCGATCCTGGATGCCCCGCAGGTCCAGGAATCTGACCTGGCACTGCAACAGCTCCGGGTAAAAAAGCTGAAAGAAAAACTGCAGGGGATGGATAGCCCTGCCGCTGCCCACCTGCTAAGCGTGGCCGATCAGCTGGTACGCAGAAGCGTATGGCTGGTAGGAGGAGACGGATGGGCCTATGACATAGGGTATGGCGGCCTGGATCACGCCCTGGCCAGCGGCCGCAATATCAATGTACTGGTCCTGGATACCGAAGTGTATTCCAATACCGGCGGGCAGTCTTCCAAAGCCACCCCCACTGCGGCAACCGCCAAATTTGCAGCGGGAGGAAAGCCCGGTGGCAAAAAGGACCTGGCCATGCAGGCTATTTCTTACGGCAACGTGTATGTGGCCCGGGTGGCCTTCGGGGCCAACCCCCAGCAAACCCTGCTGGCCATGAGGGAAGCCGAAGCCTATGAGGGACCTTCCATCATCCTGGCCTACAGCCATTGTATCGCCCACGGGTATGACCTGAAGTTTGGACTGGACCAGCAGCATAATGCCGTAAAATCCGGACACTGGCCCCTGATGCGGTATAACCCGTCCCTGAGGAAAAAGAACCAGAATCCCTTTGTACTGGATTCTCCCAGGCCCACCCTGCCCCTGAAGGAATACGCCTACCATGAATTGCGGTACAAGGTGCTCACGATGACCCATCCCGAAGCAGCGGAAGAACTGATGAAACATGCGCAGGAACTGGTGAATCTCAAATGGAAATCTTATGAAGAACTTGCCACCAAACAAGCAAGTGATTTTGTTCCTTTAAACTGATAAAATTTGAAATTATGAATTTGAAAACCTCCTACATGGGGTTAAAGCTCAACTCCCCGATTGTAGTATCAGCTTCGACCCTGTCTCAACAAATGGACAATATCCTGAAAATGGAGGACAATGGCGCCGGGGCGGTGGTCATGTTCTCCCTGTTTGAGGAACAGATCCGAAAAGAAGAAATCAAATTCAATAAGGTGATTTCAGAGACCACCTATGCCTTCGCCGAGGCCATGGATTTTTTCCCAGATGTCGATGAATTCAATGTGGGGGTGGATGAATACCTGGAAAAAATCCGGATTGCCAAGGAGCGGGTGAAAATCCCGATTATCGGCAGCCTGAACGGTATTACTTCGGAGGGATGGATTGATTATTCCCGCCTGATGGAAAGCGCCGGAGCGGACGGGATTGAAGTGAACATCTTCTTTATCCCCGGAGAAATCTCCATGTCTTCTTCAGAGGTGGAACACCGGTACCTCAATATTATTGATGCCATCCGCCATGCAGTCAAAATACCGGTAGCCGTGAAGCTGAACCCTTACTTCAGTACCATGGGCAATATGGCCCTGCGCATGAAAAATGCAGGCGCAAGCGCACTGGTCCTTTTCAACCGGTTCTACCAGCCTGATTTTGACATCAATGAACTCAAAATCCTGACCGACCTCCAGTATAGTGAATCTAACGAGATCCGGCTGCCGCTGCTCTGGATCGGACTCCTTTATGGAAAGGTAGACCTGTCCCTGGCTGCTACCACCGGGGTCCAAAGCGCCGTGGAAGTGGTCAAGTATTTATTGGCGGGGGCTGATGCGGTGATGACCGCCTCCGCCCTCTACAAGCATGGGATTTCCTATCTCAACACCATGAACAAGGAACTCAATGACTGGATGTATATGATGGGCTTCAATGACATCGCTTCCTTCAGGGGTAGTATGAGCCAGAAAAATATATCCGACCCCACCGCTTATGAAAGGTCCAACTATATCCGGATCCTGGAAGGAGTGAAAGCCCAGGCGAAATAAAAAGAGGTGCGGGGAAGGGGGGGTCTCCAAAATCCAGGTTATTTCTTCAGGCCCAGTGCCTTGCTCACCGATTTTTTCCGATTGCCGATGGAGGCTTCCCCTGCTTCGATGTTGCGGACCAATTGCTGAATGGTCATGGTCTCAAAC
>JAJXYG010000283.1 GCA_021780705.1 Bacteroidota bacterium | reverse complement strand
CCGTCTGCAATTCCGGGGGAAGGACCAGGATTCCTTCATGGCTGTCCCCCAGACCGAGTTCATCTTCGGCACACAGCATTCCGTTACTCTCCACCCCGCGGATTTTTGCCTTCTTGATGGAAAGGGAAGGGCCCTTGGAAGGATAGAGTACAGACCCCGTGAGTGCCACCGCTACTTTCTGGCCTGCAGCGACATTGGGCGCCCCGCAAACGATCTGCAGCAGGGTCCCGGTCCCGGTATCCACCTGGGTGACCTTCAGGCGGTCCGCATCGGGGTGCTTTTCACAGGTAATCACCAGGCCAATCACCACCCCTTCAAGGGAATTCCGAACCTCCTCAAAAAGTTCCAGGCTTTCCACTTCCAGGCCTACCGAAGTCAGGATCTGGGAAATTCTTTCGGGACTCTCCAGGATCTTCCGGGTTTCGGGATCCGAGGGGAGGTATTCCTTAAGCCAGTTGTAGCTAATCTTCATGGATAATACAAATAATGTGTCCGATTTTTTAAGCGACCAAAATTAAGAAAGATGGGGCGAAGAACCTTTTCGGATTTTCCGGGCCTCCGCCTAAGGAAAATACCGGGTAGAAATCCCCGGCGAAAGGCCGAGGAATTTCGGAAATTTTGGTCGTCTTTGTGTCAATCCCGCTGAAATATTATGGGCTATATTTATCCACACCTGAATCTTGATTTTAACTAAAATCCCACGAAAAAGTTTTTTAAATTGTGGATAAGGGGGCTAAAAGTTGGGCATAACCGGGTATAGGGCGGTGGATGGTTTGTGAATCCGGTTGGGATAATTAATCGCGTTAACAATTTCTTTAAATGAAATAATAGCCGTTAACTTAGCCATCCCTAGAAAAAAAACACGGTCTCTGACCGGAAATTGATTATCTTACTTAAAGCGTTCTTGAAAAAGCCATATGGATCTTACTAACCTTAACAAAGACAGAAAAACAAGACGGAAAACGAGCTCCCTGGATATGGGGACCATGGTATTCGGAAAGATCCCGCCCCAGGCGAAAGAGCTGGAAGAAGCGGTCCTCGGTGCCATCATGATTGAAAAAAATGCCTTCGATGTCATAGTAGAAATTCTCAAACCCGAATGCTTTTATGTGGAGGCCAACCAGCGCATCTTCCGGGCCATGCAGGGTTTGCAGCAAAAAAATTCCCCCATCGACCTGCTTACTGTGGTAGAAGAACTGAGGTTCCGCGAAGAATTGGACCTGGTAGGTGGTCCGTATTATGTCACCAAACTGACCAATTCCATTGTATCATCGGCCAATATAGAAACCCATGCCCGGCTTGTCCTGCAGAAATTCATTCAAAGGGAACTCATCCGGATCAGCGGGGAAATCATTCACGATGCCTATGAGGATGCCACCGATGTCTTTGACCTGCTCGATGATGCGGAATCCAAACTTTTTGAAATTACCAACAATCATCTCCGTAAGGATTATGCAAGCATTGACACCGTACTGGTAAAGACCATTCAGCGGATCGAAGACCTGAGAACCCGCCAGGAGGAAATTACCGGGGTTCCAACCGGTTTTGCCAGCATGGACCATATCACCTACGGCTGGCAGGCTTCCGACCTGATCATCCTGGCCGCCCGCCCCTCCGTCGGTAAAACCGCCTTTGCCCTGAACCTGGCCCGCAATGCAGCCCTGCATCCTACCAAACCCACGGCAGTGGGATTCTTTTCCCTGGAAATGAGCGCAGGACAGCTGGTCCAGCGTATATTGAGTGCCGAAAGCGAGATCTGGCTGGAAAAAATTGCAAGAGGCAAACTCGAGGAGCACGAAATGAAGCAGTTGTATAAAAAGGGGATTGAAAAACTGGCCTCCGCCCCCATCCATATAGACGATACCGCCGCCCTGAATATCTTTGAACTGCGGGCTAAATGCAGACGCCTGAAAAACAAGCACAATGTCGGGCTGATCATCATAGACTATCTCCAGTTGATGAGCGGGGCCGGGGAAAACCGCAACAGCAACCGCGAACAGGAAATCAGCCGGATATCCCGGGACCTCAAGGGGCTGGCCAAAGAATTACAGATCCCTATCATCGCACTTTCCCAGTTGAGCCGTGAGGTGGAAAAGAGAAAGGAAGGCAACAAAATGCCCCAGCTCAGTGACCTCCGGGAATCCGGTGCCATCGAACAGGATGCCGACATGGTCATGTTCCTGTACCGCCCGGAATACTATGACATCACCACCAATGAAATGGGGGAAAGCAACAAAGGAGAAACCCATGTGCGGATCGCCAAACACCGCAATGGCCAACTGGAAACCATCAAGCTCAAGGCCCTCCTGCATATCCAGAAGTTCATAGAAGGAGACACCGATGAATTTGCAGACAATTTCCCCGGCGGGGGCAACTGGAAACCCATCTCCGACCAGGATGGAGGCGGTGCCCGGCTCTATATCCAAAAGGGAAGTAAAATGAATGACGGGGAATTTGATGAGGATACCCCATTCTGATAGACCGACGAGCCCTTATTCGCCCATGCAATTGCCTTTCTTTTTTGAACTGGACCTCCCTGACTTATCGGAACTTATCCTTTCCGAGGAGAGCTCCCATCATATTGCCCAGGTATTGCGAATGAAGGAAGGTGCCTCCCTGCTCCTGACCGACGGCAGAGGTACCCGGGCCGAAGCCGTGATCCTGGAAGCCCACCGCAGGCAAACCCGGGTCCGGATCTCGGAGCGAAGCGCTGAGCCAAGACCCCGGCCCGAAGTCCGGGTAGCCATCCCCCTCATCAAAAACAAGACCCGCCTGGAATGGTTTTTGGAAAAGGCCACGGAAACGGGGGTCTCGGAGATCCTGCCCCTGATCACCAGCCGGACCGAAAAATCTCATTTCAGGACTGACCGGGCCCGTCATATTTTGGTCAGCGCCATGCTGCAGTCCGAACAGAGTTGGATGCCTGCCATTACAGAACCCTTAACCCTCACAGAGGTACTGACGAAGCGGGATGCCGCCAACAAGTATATCGCCCATTGCATGGACATTGGCCAAAAGCAATTTTTAAGGGAA
>JAJXYG010000315.1 GCA_021780705.1 Bacteroidota bacterium | reverse complement strand
TATTGCCCTGATCACTTCTTTTGCGGCCAGGGAAGTTTTTGTGGGTACGATGGCCACCCTGTATAGTGTGGGCGATGACAAAGACCAGGACAATGCCACCCTTCGCCAGAAGATGAATGCCGCCACCTGGCCCGATGGCCGCAAGGTATATACCATGGCCACCGGACTATCCCTGCTGATCTTCTATGTGCTTGCCATGCAGTGCATGAGTACCCTGGCCATCGTAAAACGGGAAACCCATAGCTGGAAGTGGCCCCTGATCATGCTGGGTTATATGACCAGCCTGGCTTATGTAATGAGCCTGATTACTTTTCATTTGTTCAAATAGCTATGAAGGGAAAGAAAGGTGTTATGTCCTCTTTGTAGAAGGATGCATCTCATTTATCAAATTTAATAGTGATTTACAGCTGGATTTCACAGAAGCATTATTCAAACTATCCATAAGGGAGCCAGGCACACCTTTGCTTAACCAACCCACCTTACTGGTATTCACCATTGGAAATAGCCATATTACCTCCTTTAAATTGGATGTGGTAAACATTCAGACAATAATAACTACTAATTTTGCAGATGGCCTGATATCCAACGTTCGTTCTGCAGATAATCTATAGACCGATTAGGAATCAAGATAGGTGGAGGAGCGGTTTTTAGCGTGGCAATCCCTAAAATTAGGCAAAAAGATTCGCGATCTTCCGGTGGGAAATTGGAGGTGAGGACCAGGTAATAGGCGAAATCGAAAGGAGATTTATTTTTTATGTGACTGGTGCGGAAAAAATTTACCTATCTTGGTTAATTCACATGTGTGAAAATTGGGATTCCATTTAATTGAGGAAGTTAAATAATTTCACATTTCTATGAAGGCTTATGTCGATAATTCCCTGGAACCCTGGGTATATTAGGTTTGACGATCAAGTTAAAGCGGGACTCCAAACAGGACTGATTTTCTAATAAATGAGTTGTATTGTAATCCAAAGATTCTGGGAAAAGGGTTTTTCCAATTGAATCCCTTTAAATCGATCACAAAGGTCACTCAATAAATTAGTATATTTAAAATAGAGAAATATTTTAATCCTTCAATTATGTCCACTTTCAGTTACAAGGAACTTTTTGACAATTTTACTGATATCGAAAAGAAAATTGCACCGAGAAACCTGTTTTTCAATGGAGATGCCACCTTGTTGCATTCAGGATTAAAGGTTTCTGTAGTTGGATCAAGAAATCCCAGTGATGAGGGAGTCAGTAATACGCGTTGTATTGCAGAAACCTTGGTTAAAAATGGGGTAATAATCGTGAGTGGATTAGCTAAGGGAATTGATACTATCGCCCATGAAACGGCTATAAAAATGGGAGGGAAAACAATTGCGGTTCTTGGTAGTCCCCTGAATAGGGCTTATCCTGCGCAAAATGAAGATTTACTAAGAATTATTAGGGAGCGGCATCTGGCTGTGTCCCAATTTCCAGAAGGGTATCCGATAAAAAAGGAAAATTTCCCTATAAGAAACAGAACCATGGCGCTATTAAGTGATGCCACCATAATTGTGGAGGCATCTGAAAAGAGTGGTACGAGACACCAGGGGTGGGAAGCCTTGAGATTAGGAAGATTGGTATTTATTTTGAAAGAGATTATTGATAACCCCGGGTTGACCTGGCCAGGTGAAATGATAAAATATGGCGCGCAGGAATTGACCTGTGAATTACTTCCTTCCTTCCTGGAGGAAATTCCCCATTTCACATCGAGATTGAATTATGATTCCTTCTGTTGAATATGCGACATTGTTCCAATATTCTCCCCGAGGGCATTCCGAAATGGCAATTAGGTCCAGAAATCTTAAAGATGCCATTAAGGGCGGTAATATTGAAATCTTAAGAAACCTAATTTTCCGAGTTATCTCGGAGAAAAAGGATGCTATTTCAAATTTCCTACACAAGAATGTCACCTTGATTCCGGTGCCGAGAAGTTCTCCACTTCGTCCTTCAAGCCTTTGGCCTTCTCTGGAAATAGCCAATCTTCTGGCTGCTTTGCAGTTGGGAATCGTGGCACCTTGCTTAAAAAGGAGATATCGAATTAACCGATCTTCCCTTTTTTCAGATGCAGAGCAGAGGCCATCTATCGCAGAGCAATATGACAGTTTGGAAGTGGAAGATTGCACTACGACTCAAAATATCACACTGGTAGATGATATTATAACAATAGGACGCACGTGCATTGCCGCGGCATCCCGTATTTCAGAAAAATTTCCGAATGCCAATATCAGGATATTTACTTTGCTCCAAACCAAAGGCCTCGAACTTGATTTGGATAGCTACGTAAACTTTCAGGTTAATTCAATTACGTACAATGCCTCAAGTTGCAAATGCACCAGACATCAATAGTAATAAAGGAGCCATCTAATTATTATAATTGTAAGTCCCATCCATACCATTCATCCCCTCATTTTGCCGTTCGCACAATATCGGACACTCATTTCCTCCCCTATATTTTCATAATCCCCAAATATCCAATGATTTGTGAATTATGGTATAGCAACTACTAAAACAAATAAGGTATTATGTATTGCATAGTATTCTAAAACTTTCTATATTTGTATTGAAAAGGATAAACCATGAAGGTGATTCTGATTAAAATCGAAGACCATGAATATTGATAACACCGCAAGCCAAATGCGAAAAGGAGTTCTGGAATTCTGCATCCTCTCCATTATCAAACAGGGGGAGGCCTACCCCAGTGATATCATTGACCGGATGAAGGCTGCCAACCTCCACATTCTGGAAGGTACCCTTTATCCCCTGCTCACCCGGCTGAAGAATGCAGAGCTTCTGACCTACCGGTGGGTGGAAAGCAACAGCGGTCCTCCAAGGAAATACTTTTCCCTCACCGAAAAGGGGGCCGGCTTTTACCAGGAACTGGAAACCACCTGGCAGGAGCTTGCCAATGCGGTACAGGAGTTGACCGCCAGCAAAAATTAACTCTATACAACTTCAACCATATTTAAACAGTTCGACATGAAAAAAGTAATCAACATAAATTTCCAGGGTACGG
>JAJXYG010000290.1 GCA_021780705.1 Bacteroidota bacterium | reverse complement strand
AGTTCGCCGGAGAATTTAAGGTCAATGGTATTGGGATCAATGATGTCCTTTTCCTGGTATCCGGTTCTGGAAACCGGAATGGGTGAAGGCATCGCATTGATATAAGGTGCATAAAAAGGGGCTGCCTGCGCAAGCGGGGTCAGCACATTGGACCGGATATCTGCAGTGGTTTCATCTCCATAGACATTGATCCCGTCGTAATTGGGATCGGTGGAACGGGTACCGTCCTTGACTCCTCCGGTTGTGCCAATCCGGTTATAATCCCGGTAATCCTGGGCTACCCAGTCCTTGGCCTGGATATACTGGCTGCTGATTTTAAAGGCAAATTTATCGGAAACCTTGTCTGCCCACCTGAAGCTGTAATTGTTGTAAGCAGAAGGGGAACGGGCCGGGTCATTGAGATGCATCACCCCTTCTTTGACTTCAAAGGAGAATCCCTGGTATTTGAAAGGGTCTTTACTGGTAATGAGGATTGCGCCATTTTGCCCACCAGGGCCATATAGAGCTGAGGAAGCTCCCTGGAGCAGTTCCACGCTTTCCACATCCAGGTCCGTCAGTCCGATTACACTACCCACTGAAAAGTTCAGGCCGGGTGCCTGGTTATCCATCCCGTCTACGATCTGGTTAACCTTGAGGTTACCACTTCCATTGAACCCCCGGGTACTCGGTGTGGAAAAAGTTAGCGAGGAGGTAACCATATCTACTCCCTTGAGTTTACCTATCATATCGTAATAATTCACCGAAGCATCATTGCGAATATTGGAGGAATTGATTCGTTCGATCGTAACGGGGGATTCCAGTATTCTGGATGGAGTCCTGGTAGCAGCGACCACCACTTCCTGACCGAGGGTACTTTCAGGTGTGAGTTTGACAGTCACCATTTTAGACGCACTGGTGACTGAAACTTCCTGGGTCTGAAAACCAATAGATGAAATGACGATAGTCACCGGGAGGGGCTTGTCGAGTGAGAGCAAAAAATCTCCATTGTCATTGGTATAGGTACCCTCCACCGATCCCTTTACTGTAATGGAAACTGCCGGTACGGATTCCCCGGTTGAATTGTTCTTGACATTTCCTTTAATAGTGGTTTTTTGCGCAAACACGGCTGTACCGCACAGGGTCAATATCACCCACAAGAAGAAGGATCTACATCTGATAATCATAGCAAGCGTTTTGGTAAGTAATTGACCTCAAAATAAGCAATTTATTGTTCTTAAAGAATGATGTAGGAAAAATATTTGGTTGGAAGTACCCCTGCCAAATTGAAAATTTGGGAAATGCAAATTTCCCATGTTACATTAGCACATGGAAAATAAAATCTACCCGGGACAAACAGGATTTTACAGGGGAAAAGTGAGGGATGTCTACACTATTGAGGATCGATTTCTGGTGATGATCGCCTCTGACAGAATCTCAGCTTTTGACGTGATCCTGCCCCGTCCCATCCCCTTCAAAGGCCAGGTGCTCAACCAGATTGCCGCCAATATGCTTACCCAAACTGCGGACCTTTGTCCTAACTGGTTAAGGGATGTCCCTGCTCCCAATGTGTCTGTAGGTATTAAATGCCAACCCTTTAAAGTAGAAATGGTCGTCCGGGGGAACCTGACCGGTCATGCATGGCGCACCTATGCTTCTGGCAAGCGCACCCTTTGCGGGGTATCGCTTCCGGAAGGGCTTCGGGAAAATGACTATTTTCCACAGCCTATCCTCACCCCTTCTACCAAGGCCGAAGAAGGCCATGATGAGGATATCAGCAGGGAAGAAATTATTGAGCGAAAGATCGTTTCCCAAAAAGATTATGAAACTATTGAAGGGTACGCCCTGGCACTATTTGCCAGGGGGAAGGAACTGGCCGCCAAGAGGGGGCTTATCCTGGTGGATACCAAATACGAATTCGGAAAACTGGGAGACCAGATTGTCTTAATTGATGAAATCCATACTCCGGACAGTTCCCGCTATTTTTACGCGGAAGGCTATGAAGAAAGGCAAGCCAAGGGTGAAAAACAAAAACAGCTAAGCAAGGAATTTGTCAGGGAATGGCTTATTGAAAATAATTTTATGGGAAAACAAGGACAGTTGGTGCCTGAAATGAGCGATGAGTGGATTGCAACCATCCGCAATCGTTATATTGAACTTTACGAAAAGCTGATCGGGATATCTTTTGTGCCGGAACCCATGGAGGCCCAGCTACGAGACCAGCGAATTGTGGAAAGTCTGGAAAAACTTAAGAAGCAGCTCCCTTAAAATAACAAAACTTCAAAACACCAGCTTCGGCAAATCCATTTGGGGAAGGCTGTTCAATTCCCAGGCAAGGAATCTTCCAAAGTCGAAGGAGTTTTCAGGCTTTGCATTCGGGACCTGGATTTATTAAACACCATGATTCCGTTTTTCTTTCCCCTTCTCCACTGCTTTCTCTGGGGCTCTGGGAACTGCAGCACTTCCTTACACTCCTCGGAACAACACCCCTGCATTTTTTCTGCACATTCCGCACACTGGATAAATAACAGATGGCAGCCTTCATTGGCACAATTGGTATGGGAATCACAAGGTTTGCCGCATTGATGACACACGCTGATTACCTCCTGGCCAACCGCTTCACCCAACCGGCCGTCAAATACAAAATTCTTTCCCTTGAACTTGTTAGGAAGATTCAGTTCCCTGATTTTGTGGGCATAATGAATAATGCCTCCCTCCAGGTGGAAGACATTCTTAAACCCATTGTGCAACATCCAGGCACTGGCTTTCTCGCACCGGATCCCGCCTGTGCAATACATTATTATATTACGGTCCTTGTCTTCCTGCAACATTTCTACGGCCATAGGCAATTGCTCCCTGAAGGTATCCGAAGGAATTTCAATGGCGTTCTCAAAATGGCCCACCTCAAATTCATAATGATTTCTCATGTCCACCACCACGGTCGCGGGGTCAGCAGTCATCTTGTTGAAAGCTGCTGCATCCACATACCGTCCTTTCCTGGCCATATCAAATTCCGGATCCTTGATCCCGTCGGCCACGACTTTTTCTCTCACTTTTATTTTCAGGACCCA
>JAJXYG010000306.1 GCA_021780705.1 Bacteroidota bacterium | reverse complement strand
TTTGCAGCAAGGTCAAAGTCAAGCAGCTTCTCTGCAAAATAGGATTCTCCCCACCGCCAGTCTATCAGCAGGTTCTTCACCAGGTAACTGGCCGTAATCATCCGGAGCCGGTTGTGCATATAGCCTGTTTCATTGAGTTGCCGCATGCCTGCATCCACGATGGGCACCCCGGTCATCCCCCTGGTCCACCGCTCAAATTCTGCCTCATTATTACGCCATTCAATCCGGTCATAAGCAGGATGGAAGGCTTTCTGTTGGCCCACCTGGGGAAACTGCCACAGGATCATCATGTAAAATTCCCGCCAGATCAGCTCGTTCAAAAAAGTTTCGTTTAGCACCAAGGCCTTTCTCACCAATGCCCGTATGCTGATCGTCCCGAAGCGAAGGTGCACGCTCAGCCTCGAGGTGCCCTGCAGAGCAGGAATGTCCCGGGTTGCATGATAGTTTGCAATGATCAGTGCAGGTACCTCCCCGGCCGGAAAGCGGTCACCCGTTGGCTGAAAACCCAAAAATTCCAGGGAAGGCACTTCTGCCGGCGGACCTTGATATAGATTACCCAGATATTTTTCAACTGGGTAGGATTTCAGATAGAAGTCTTCTAACCGGGCTTTCCATTTACGGCTATAGGGCGTAAACACAGTATAGGCACTGCCATCGTCCTTGACTACCTCCTGCTTGTCAAAAATCACCTGGTCCTTGAACAGCTTTAGGGGAATCTGCCTGGATTCCAGCAGTTCTTTGATTTGATGGTCACGCCGGATGGCATAGGGTTCATAATCCTCGTTGGCATAGACGGCAGCTACCCGGTATTTTTCAAGCAGGCTTTTGAACCCTTCCATTGGGGTTCCGAAGATAATTTCCAGGGAACAGCCTAAACGCCGTAGTTCGTACTGGATCGATACCAGAGCCTCGCGGATAAATTCCACCCTGCGGTCCTTGCGTACTTCCAGGCTGTCCAGGATCAACCGGTCAAAAATAAACACCGGGACTACCGGGATCCCCTCCCGCAAAGCATGATAGAGGCCACAATTATCTTCCAGCCTTAGATCCCGCCTGAACCAAAACATGTTTACTTCCGCCATCAGGTTCCATGAATTTAATTGCGTGAAAGGGTACTCAACAAGAGCACCTCCTTAGCGTTTCATAACAGAAATCAGGTCAAATGGTTGATAGAAGGTGGGCATAAATTTCGCGGCTCAGGGTATTCCCGTAGGTTTTATGTCGAAACCGCCCCACCCACCTGAGAAGCCGTATGGAATTGGTAAGAAATATCTCGTCGGCCTCCAGCAGATCCGATTCTGTTACGACTTTTTCGGAAACCGGAATTCCCTGAACAGAAAATTTCTCAAGCATCCACCTCCTCACCACCCCGGCAACAGGTCCCTCGCTCAGGGGAGGGGTATATATCCTGCCGGATTTTACCACAAACACATTGGCGATGACACTGTCCGCAATATGGCCGGAGGTATTGAGCAAAAGGGCATCATTGAGCCGGTGTTTCTTCGCATATATTCCCGCCATGACATAGGGCAGGAAATTATTGGATTTAAGATTGGAAAACCGATCACCACTTTTTGGCATGTCGGGATAAATATCGATATCCAGGCCGTTTGGATTCAGCTGGTCCTCACCGGGTAAATCCCAGGATTCAATCAGGTAATGAGGTCTCAGGTCCGCATTTTCGAGTATCCCTTCATTTCCCCGAAAAACGTTCAGTCTCACCCTGGCTCTTGGGTTATGGCGGTTTTTTAAAACCAATCGGTGAATTTCCTCCCGGACGAGCCCCTCACCAAAGAGGGCGGGCAGCTCAAACTCAAGCAGGGAAAGGCCCTGAAAAAGCCTGTCCATATGGTAGGCATCATGGTTGATTTTTCCGTTTTCCCATCTCATGGTTTCAAACAATCCATCTCCATACCGGAAAGACCGGTTTTCAGGAGTAATGACCGCCTGTCCCTGGGGATACACCTTCCCGTCCAACAAAAAAAATTGCCCAATCATATTTACGCATTGATTGGGCAAAATTAAATGGTAAGAATTGAATTAGCTACTGATTCAGGACTCGTCTTCCAGGAGTTTGTTCTTCACTGCAAACATGATCAGGCCTGCGGTACTCTTGGCACCGGTTTTCGTCTTGAGCTTATCCCTGATGGCTTCAATGGTCCGAGGGCTCAGTTCCACTGCCTCTGCAATCTCGCGGGTACTTTTTTCTTCACACATCAGTCTCAGCACGGTTATTTCCTTGTCACTGAGGGTGGCATCTTCCTGCTGGAGTTTGATGGAAGGAGGGGTTTTCTGCCTGAGATTATTGAGCAGGGCCTTGTTGGTCAGGGAATTGAAATAAAATTCATTGATATAACAGGTCTTGATGGCTTCATAAATAATCTCTGAATCTGAAATCTTGGTCAGGTAACTATTGGCCCCCAGTTCCATAAGCTTCGTGATCATGCTTTGGTCATCCATCATGGTGAGCATGATGACTTTAATGTGAGGGTATAGCTTTTTGATTTCAGGCAGGGTTTCAATACCTCCCATGATGGGCATTTGGATATCCAGCAAAATCACATCGGGCTGAATCGTCTTGAGCATGTTGAGAAGATGGGCTCCGTTGTCAGCTTCGCCAATTACTTTGATATCTTTTTTTGAGGAAAGTGCGGTTTTTACGCCCGCCCTGTAGAGTACGTGGTCATCAGCAATTATAACTTTGATAGGTTCTTCGTTTTCAGTTTTCATTGGAAATTAGTCAATTTAAAAAAATCTTTCTCATTATTACAAATGTCTTCTTTTTCTGTGGTAAAACTTACAGAACAATTACTAAATTATCATCATGGTAATAATACGTGGAAAAAAGGTAAATTAACGAACAATAGCGGTGTGGGGACTCCTGAAAAACCGCTGTAAAAGGGCCACTGGAGCGCTTACCTATTGAAAATTATGCACTTAAGAATTTCCCAAAAACCTAATAAAATTATCTCCCCGGGGCAGTGCGTAAAAACCCTCATTCTTGTGGCAATATTTGAAATGGATAGAATGGAAAGTTCAGGGGCGGCTCCCCACCCCTGAACAGGGAAATGATTATTTTTTCTTCTGGCTCTTGGGAGCAAAAATTGCAAACATTCTCTTGCCTTCCAGTTTGGGCATGCTTTCAAGTGAGCCGAATTCCACGAGCCTTTCTGCGAACTTTAACAGCAGCAACTCTCCCCGCTCCTTGAACATGATTGCCCTGCCTTTAAATTGCACATAGGCCTTCACTTTATTTCCATCTTTCAGGAAGTTTTCTGCATGTTTGGATTTGAAGTCAAAATCGTGGTCATCGGTGTTGGGAGTAAACCTGATTTCCTTTACCTCAGAAACCTTGCTTTTGGCCTTCATCTCCTTTTCCTTCTTCTTTTTTTCATAGAGGAACTTATTGTAGTCAATCACCTTGCACACCGGAGGGTCTGCATGCGGGCTGATTTCTACAAGGTCAAGCCCCATGTCATTGGCAATTCGTTGTGCTTCTGCTACCGAATAAATTCCCACTTCGACATTTTCGCCAACCAGTCGAACCTGGGGGACTTTGATCATGTGATTGGTACGGTGTTCCTGTTGTTGTTCTTTTCTAAAACGTGGATTAAATGCGCCTCGGGGGCCTTTTGGAGGAAATGCCATTAATAGATTTTAATTTAAAAATTGGGTTTATTTCTGATTGGATCAGAATTGGGATTTATGTTTTATTTTTTGTTCTTTACTTCTTGGTGAATCATGTCGATAATTTCCTTCACGGTCTTGGATCCTTCATCCCCTTTGCCCTGTCTTCTCAAGGAAACGACCTGGTCATTGACTTCTTTTTCTCCAATAATAAGCATTATCGGGATTTTTGCCAATTCGGTATCCCGGATTTTCTTTCCGATCTTCTCGCTTCTTTCGTCAATCTCAGCACGAATATCCTCATTTTTTAGTTCAGCGCATACATTTTCAGCATATTCCATGTATTTATCGCTGATGGGTAAAATCTTCACCTGCACTGGTACAAGCCACATCGGAAACTTCCCCATGCAATGTTCGGTAAGTACCGCAATAAACCGTTCCATACTTCCGAATGGCGCACGGTGAATCATCACAGGTCGGTGACGGGCATTATCTTCTCCGATATAGATCAGGTCAAACCGCTCAGGGAGATTATAGTCCACCTGGATGGTGCCCAACTGCCATTTTCTGCCTATGGCATCCCGGACCATAAAATCAAGTTTCGGGCCATAAAATGCCGCTTCCCCATATTCGATGATCGTATTCATCCCTTTTTCCCGGGTGGCTTCGATGATGGCCAATTCAGCCATATCCCAGTTCTTTTCGGTGCCTATGTATTTGCTTCTGTCCACCTGGTCCCTGAGAGAAATCTGGGCAGTGTATTCGGTAAAACCCAGGGACTTGAATACATACAGCACCAGGTCGATCACTTTCTTAAATTCATCCTTCACCTGCTCGGGCATACAAAACAGGTGGGCATCATCCTGGGTAAAGCCCCTCACCCGGGTCAGGCCATGCAGTTCCCCGGATTGTTCGTAGCGGTATACCGTACCAAACTCCGCCAGGCGTAAAGGCAGGTCCTTATAGCTTCTGGGTGAGGCCTTGTAGATTTCAATATGGTGGGGACAGTTCATCGGCTTTAGGAAAAACTCCTCCCCTTCCACCGGGGTTTTGATCGGCTGAAAACTGTCGGCTCCATATTTTTCATAGTGCCCGCTGGTAATATACAGGCTCTTGGAACCAATATGGGGGGTGATCACCGGCAGGTATCCGGCTTCAATCTGTGCTTTCTGCAGGAATTGCTGAAGACGTTCCCGCAGCATGGCGCCTTTCGGCAGCCAGAGCGGAAGGCCGGAACCTACCTTTTCAGAAAAGGTGAATAATTCAAGTTCCTTTCCCAGTTTGCGGTGATCCCGCTTTTTGGCTTCCTCCAGGAAGACCAGGTATTCTTCCAGTTCTTTCTGATTGGGAAAAGTGACCCCATAAATCCGGGTAAGCATCTTATTGTGCTCATTGCCCTTCCAATAGGCCCCTGCGATACTGGTGAGCTTGATTCCTTTGATCAAACCGGTGGAAGGGATATGAGGTCCCCGGCAGAGATCGGTGAAATTCCCCTGGGTATAAAACGATATGGTTCCGTCCTGCAGACCGGAAAGCAAATCCAACTTGTATTCATCACCCTTGTCCTCAAAATATTTGATGGCATCGCTTTTGGAGATTTCCTTTCGGATATAGGGATTGTTTTGCCGGGCGAGCTCACTCATCTTTTTCTCAAGTTTTTCAAGATCAGATTCAGAGATGACATTCTCTCCCAGGTCAATGTCATAATAAAAACCTCTTTCCACCGGGGGACCGACCCAGAATTTAGCTCCGGGAAAGGCATCTTCCACCGCTTCGGCCATGAGATGGGCAGATGAGTGCCAGAAAGTAGATTTTCCTTTTTCATCCTCCCAGGTCAGAAATTTTAGGGTCGCATCGGTTCTGAGGGGCCTTGAGAGGTCCCACACTTCCCCATTCACTTCTGCAGCCAGAATCTTTCTGGCCAGGCCTTCGCTGATTTTTTTTGCGATGTCCAAAGAGGTAATTCCTTCTTCATACTGCCTTACGGCACCATCTGGAAAAGTTATATTTATCATGCCATGCTCCTGTTACGGAATTTGATTTTGGTTTGCGGTTACGAAACCGCAAATTTAACGAAGTCTTAGCCAAAGAAATCACCTGCGCGCTGGTTAAACTTTTAATTACTTCTAAATTTGTAGAAAACCAACTGGACCCCAGTTTGGACGCTGATTTTATGAAATACCCTCCTTGTTTTTCAATTAAGCACCGGATCTCATGAAGGTTATTTACTTGACACTTTTTTTATGGATTGCCATTACAGCCAATGCCCAGGATTACAATGGACAATGGAGGGGGAGTTTTACAGAAGCCAGTTACAGTTTTGCAGGTTTTGGCAATAACAAAATAGATTATGTCCTGGAATTGCAGACCTCAGGGTCCAGTGTCACTGGATATTCCTATACATATTTCTATGAGGGCAGCCGGAAGTATTATACCATCTGTACCTTAAAAGGCACCCTGAACCGCCAAACCAAGGAAATCGTAGTCACTGAAACCAGCCGGGTTAAATATAACACCCCGCCCGGGTTTCAAAATTGCTTTCAGACCCACCGGCTGCAGTATTACAAGGACAGCGGAGATATCGAAGTCCTGAAAGGAACCTGGATTCCCGCCCCCAACCAGTCAGGGGATTGCGGATATGGTACCACTTTCCTTTCCCGGAAAATTGTTAAGAATCTGGTCCTTCACCCTCCGGTGAAAAAGAAAGATGAGAAAAGAACACCCAGACCCGTACATGCAGCCCCCAAACCTAAAACCGGTACCGCCTTCAGGAAACCTGTCCATGAGGAAAGAACACCCCTTAAAATGAAGACTACCCCCAGTCCGGTACCCAAGCCGCCGGTTGTCATAAAGGAACCCAAGGTGGAACTTTCCGTCCAGAACCCACCCATGACAATAACCGCTCCTAAACCAGACAAGCAGGCTACTGTGCCACCTGGATTTGAGGTCCGCAGAAAGGACATCCTCAAGACGATTGCAGTTACCCAACCCACCTTCAGGGTGGACTTCTATGACAACGGAGAAATAGACGGCGATTCCATAACCGTGTTTTATAACGGGAAAATCATCCTGCTGCACAAGATGCTCTCTGATAAGGCGATCACCCTGCACCTGACTCTTGACAAAGATTTGAAGCAGAACGTCCTTACCATGTATGCCGACAACCTGGGCAGCATCCCACCCAATACGGCCCTGATGATCGTTACTGACGGGACAAAAAGGTATGAGGTAAGAATCGATTCAGATACAGAAAAAAGCGGCAGCGTCATATTTGAAAGTGCCTCACCCTCAGGAGAGACACCCCCTAAAAATTAATGCCATCTTAAAATTTGAAATTCCAGGTCACAGAAGGAATGATCGGGAAAATGGACACCTGTTTAGCCTGCACCTTCAGGGTTCCGTCATAGGGACTTCCGGTCTGATTGAAATAAATGAAGTAGGGATTTTTCCGGTTAAAGGCGTTGTAACAACTAAACACCCACTGGCTTTTCAGTTTGCTCGTCGGATGCTTGTTAGGGGTGTAGGTAGCCGACAGATCGAGCCTGCTATAGGCCGGAAGCCGGTAGGCGTTGATGGCGCTATACTGCTGGGTAAGCACCCCCTGGATGATATAGAACCTTTGGGGCAGGGTGGTTGCATTCCCGGATCCGTATATAAAGGTGCCTGCCAGTTTCCACTTGGGTGAAAGATCATAGATCCCAACCAAGGAAAGGTCATGCCTGCGGTCATACTTGGCGTAATATTTCACGCCGCCATTTAACTGAGGAAATTGCCTGAAAGTCCAGCTGAGCGTATATCCTATCCACCCCGTCAATCGACCTTCTTTTTTATTGATGAAGATTTCTGCTCCATAACTCCATCCTTTCCCAAACGTGAAGAAATTTTCAGAATCTTCCAGGGTGGCCGGCGTATATCCTTCCTGGTATTCTATCTGGTTACTCATCCGCTTATAATACAATTCAAAAGAGGTCTCCAGCGTATTATTATTGAAATTCCGGAAAATCCCGGTGGAATAAAGCCAGCTTTCCTGGGGCTTGACGATCCGGGTACTCGGCACCCAGATATCAGTAGGAAGGGTGGTGCCTGCATTGCTCACCAGGTGGATATACTGGTAATTCCGGGTCACTGAAGCTTTCAGAGAAGTAGCGTCACTTAGGGCATATCGGATGGTGAACCGGGGTTCAAACCCCCAATAAGTAACTACCGGTTTTCCTCCCGGATATACGGTGCTGTCGAGCCGGTTGCCATTTTGGTCGGTTACATAACTCTTGTAGGGACCCACCTGCTGAAACAGGCTTTCCCTTATCCCGGCACTGACCCGGATCCGGCTACTGAGGTCCCAGTCATCCTGCAGGTATACAGCGGCCTCATTGGCATATTTCTTCTGGGCATTATTGGGCTGGAATTTGACAGAATCCTGGTTACCGCTCACTACATTGGGAATGAAGGTATGGAAGGTATAGAGTCCACCGAATTTGACTTTATGATGTCCGGCAGGGTACCAGTCAAAATCCTCCTTGGCGTTCCAGTCCCGGATCCCTGAAAAAAGATTGAGCTGAAAGTTGTTCTGGTTGGCCCCGAAATTGAATTTGTAGTCATTATATACCAGGGTGGAATTGGAAAACAACCGGTGATTGAACACGTGATTCCAACGGATGGTTCCTGTGGAATTTCCCCAGGGGATGTTGACCTTCAGGGACTGTTGCCCATTGACAAAATCAAACTTATCTTTCCCGAAATATCCACTCAGGTAAAGCCGGTCACGATCGGAAAAGCGGTAGTTCACTTTGGCGTTCAGGTCATAGAAATAATATCCCGATCCATAGAAGGAACTGGATTTCTTGACGAAAGGCTTTACCAGGGCATCGATATAGGTCCTTCGGGCAGACACGATGAAAGAAGCGCGGTTCTTTTTGATAGGTCCCTGGATTGAAATCCGGGAGGCTATCAGGCCAATCCCGCCTTGAACCTGGTATTTTTTATCATTGCCTTCCTTCATGGAAATGTCCAGGACACTGGATAACCGGCCACCGTATTGGGCAGGCATTCCCCCTTTGATTAACGAGGTGGAATTAATGGCATCTCCATTGAATATGGAGAAAAATCCAAACAAATGCCCGGTGTTATAGACCACGGCATCATCCAAGAGAATCAGGTTCTGGTCCGGGCCACCACCGCGTACATACAATCCGGAACTCCCCTCCCCTGCACTCTGGATACCCGGTAATAATTGGATGGTTTTCAGGATATCCACCTCTCCCAGGAAGGCAGGAATGGCCTTAATCTCATTCATGGAAAGGTCGATCTTGCCCATTTGGGCCGATTTGATATTGGCATCCCTCTTTTTTCCGGAGATGACAATCGCTTTTTCCTCAATAACTTTCTGCATCAGGTTCAAATTGTATTCCACATCCCGGTCCAGGGTTACCTGGAAAATCCTGGGCTGATATCCCACATAGGTGCATACGAATTCATAAGTACCCCTGGGTAGTGAAATAGAATAAAACCCGAACTGGTTGGAAGTAATCCCTTTGGACTTTCCCTGCAAACCCACTGTAGCACCTATCAGGGTCTCTCCACTCAGGGAGTCCCTGACATAACCACTCAGGGTGAAATTGCGCTGGCAAATGGCCAATTGTGGCACCAGGAATAAGAGTAGGAATACAGATCGTTTAAAACTCATAACACACAAAATCAATACAAAACTAGCTACAGGGAATCTTTGATGTCGCCACAATTGGCGGAGCCGGTCTTGCCTGAATGGTCATTTTTATTATAATACGGGTTGGTAGATACGGCAGTATTACTTAGCCAAGTACCTTCGAGGGTTTCCCCAAAAGCATTGGGACAGTTCTTCCAGTACAATTTAGGTCCCTCATAGCCGATTAATTTCAGGAAGGGATACAGGTTCTCTGACACCATCCTGAAATCCTGCCGCATCTCAGTAAGGGAGGTTTCCAAAAGGATAGCACTTGCATTGGATTTGATGTCACTGACTTCCTGCTTGGCAGTGATATAAATCAAGGAGGAATCCATTTTAAGGTCATCCAGGTTGACGCTGTCCATAGTAGAGATAAAAGCCCGGCAATGGGATTTGATGACCCCGGAATCACCCTGGACGAATGCGTCTTTCATAGAGAGGTAACTGGTAATACCTTTCAGAATGCTTTCATTGAAGGCCTGGGAATGTTTGCCAGACTTGATCGCCTCCTCTTTTTGTGCGTGCGGATGGGTAGCCGGCTTGCGGATGAAAAACCACCAGATACCCAGCAGAATCGCCACTGCGGCCAGAAGCAGAATTATCCTCTTCATTTTCAATTAGGTTTTGCGCGAAGTTACAGTATTAAATAACCCGAAATTGCCCCAAAAGGTTCCAAAAATTGGACGTAATTTTGCGCCCTTATTACGCTATGTTATTAGGACTACAAAACCTTACTTTTGAATTCGGTGCCCGTGTGATCGTGGAGGATGCTACCTGGCATATACAACCCAATGAACGGATCGGGCTGATTGGATATAATGGCACGGGTAAATCCACCCTGCTGAAAGTGCTTACCGGCCAATACCAACCGTCCAAAGGAACCGTCGAAAAGGGGAAGGAAACTACCATTGGATTCCTGCACCAGGACCTGCTCAGTTTTGATACGGAGGACTCTATCCTGCAAGTTGCCTTAGGCGCTTTCGAAAGGGTGCTGGCTCTTGAAAAGGAAATTGAAGAAATCGGCCATGAACTGGAGCGGACGTCGGATGAATCCCTGGCCCACCTATATGGGGAGAAACTCCATGAGCTTGAAGTGCTCGGCGGATACACCATGCACCACCGGACGGAGGAAATCCTCCAGGGATTGGGTTTTCTCAATTCGGATCTGCAGCGTCCCTATAAAGAATTTAGCGGTGGTTGGCGGATGAGAGTTTTACTCGCCAAACTGATTCTGATGCAACCCGATGTCCTGCTGCTGGATGAACCTACCAACCATCTTGACCTTCCTTCTATTGAATGGCTGGAAAAATACCTGCAGCATTACCAGGGCGCTGTAGTTATTGTTTCACATGACCGGTATTTCCTGGATCGCATGGTGACCAAGGTGGTGGAGCTTTACCAGCAAAAACTGCATTTCTACCAGGGAAACTATTCCTATTACCTGCAGGAAAAGGAAATGCGGATTGAACTACAGAAAAGGGCCTATGAAAACCAGCAGGATTATATCCGCCAGCAGGAACGGTTTGTGGAAAGATTTAAGGCAAAAGCCTCTAAAGCTGCGCAGGCTCAAAGTATTATGAAGAGGCTGGACAAGTTAGATCGTATTGAAAATACAGACCTGGAACGGCCTAACATGCGGATCAATTTTTCAGTCGGGGTGACCCCGGGACGGGTATTATGCACCCTCAAGGACATCACCAAGAATTTCGGGGAGGTCCAAATCGTCTCCCACACGGGAGCTGAAATCAACCGGGGTGACAAGATAGGATTGATTGGTGCCAACGGGAAGGGGAAATCCACCCTCCTTCGTATCGTGGCGGGGATTGAAAGATTTGATGGGGAGCGTATAGAAGGCCATAACGTGAGGGATGCATTTTATGCCCAACATCAACTGGAGGCCCTCCATTTGAATAATTCGGTACTGGAAGAAATGAACGGTTGCGGCAGCGGGAAAACCGAACTTGAATTGCGTACCCTGCTGGGATGCTTTTTATTCAGTGGGGATGACGTAGAAAAAAAGATCAAGGTGCTCAGTGGGGGCGAAAAGGCCCGGGTGGCGCTGGCCAAAACCATAGTGAGTAAGGCCAATTTCCTATTACTGGATGAACCTACCAACCACCTGGACATGCATTCGGTTGACTTGTTGATCGAAGCCCTGAACAAATATGAAGGAAGCTATATCCTGGTGAGCCACGACCGGTATTTTGTCAACCAGACAGCCAATAAAATCTGGGAAATAGAAGACCAGCAAATTAAAGAATTTGTGGGGTCCTATGATGAATGGGAAAGGTGGAAACAGGAAAAAGCCGGTGCCCAGGGAAGCAATTCCAAAAAGGAAAGAAAACAGGAAAAGAAGGCATCGGAAACGGAGGTGCAATCCAATTCCACACAAAACCGGGAGCAAAAGGAATTGGAGAAACAAATACAGAAAGCCAAACGGGACTTCCAGCAGATGGAAGAAAAGCTCTCTAAACTACAGGAGCAGAAGTCCTCCCTGGAAAGGGATCTTGCCTCCCCGGATATATATCTGGATAAAGGCAAATTCCTTGAAAAGGAATCAAATTACAAACAAACCTGTGAACAAATCAACAAGGCCAATGCTACTTATGAAACCTTATTTGAGAAGATGGTCCAATTGGAGGAACAGGTAAAATAGGGCACAATAAATCGTGTTGGCAATAAATTATATGGATCAAAAGAAATCCCGGTTGATTTGGCACTCATTTTCCAATTAAGTTATATTTGCACAATTTTTAGCTTTTTTCATTACATGGCCCCGTAGCTCAGTGGATAGAGCAACAGCCTTCTAAGCTGTGGGTCGAACGTTCGAGTCGTTCCGGGGTCACTGAAATTATTTTCCGAAAGCCGCTACTACAGCGGCTTTTTCTTTACCATGGCTGATTACACCTGATTCTACTTGTTTCATATTGTGCCATTTTTTAGTAAATATGTTTATGCAAATGTTTAAACCAAAAAAATAGAAGTTTAAACATTTTCGGAAAATTTGCCTGATATGGACAAAATTAACCTGGCCGCAACCATCAATCTGCAGAGACCGGGCAAGAAGGGATTATGCCCGATACGCATTCGCTCCACAATCA